>CAZBTA010000057.1:21223-23985 GCA_964494515.1 uncultured Bryobacter sp. | reverse complement strand
GCCGCCATGCTGACTGCCGGATTCACAGTGATCGTAAATGCCGTGGTGCCGAGGTTGTTGCTCGAATCCCGTCCCTGAATTGTGAAGTTAAATGTGCCGGCTGCTGAGGTGGTACCTGTCACTGACCCGCCAGACGATAGCGAAAGCCCCGTCGGCAAGCTGCCGGCGGAAACCAGGAACGTGTAGCCGCTGCCGGTACCACCGGTGGCGGTAACGGTGGTAGTTGGATAGGTCTGCCCGACGGTGCCCGCCACAAAGGTAGCCGCGGGAGTGACCGGGGGCTGCACGGTAAAGTTGATCGTCATCGTCACCGTACCCGGATTTGAATCGGTGAACGAATACACTGCGGTGCCACTGCCGGATTCTGTAGGCGTGCCGGAAACCTGCCAGGTGGCGTTGCCACCGATACCCGATGATTTGGTGATCAACAGGCCAGCTGGCATGGGGGTGCCCGAGACAAAATTGATGTTCGGGTTAAGGAAGGTACTAATCGTCGAGCACGAGGACGGGACCGTGACAGGCGTATTGAGGAATGCGTTGACCGTAACGGTGCAGTTGTTTCCGCTTATGGCAAAGACGGAGGTGCTGACGAGGAGCGCGAGACAAAGCGTTCTCAGCATCAAGCAGTGCTTATCGGTAAGCGCCCCCTGCGCCTTGAATGAATTTCGAATTGAAACTGAAGGTTCACAAGCACCGTATGCTAAAGATATGGGCCGCTTGCTCAGTCTCGTAATTGTTGTGGCAACGCTCGCCACGGCGCAGATCAAGTTTTCGACCGATCAGCTCGTCGGATTTGTGAAGAGCTCGATTCGTCTGAAGCACCCGGATCAGCAGGTAGCCAACTACCTCAAGAAGGTGTCGCTGACAGAACAATTCCCCCCGGCCCGGGTGGAAGAACTGTTGGCCGCCGGCATGGGTCCGAAGACCTACGACCAGTTGCAGGTGATGGTGGCCGCAGCTGCTTCCCTGCCCGCCCCCAAGCCTGCCGCCGCCGTGACCGAACAACCGGTAGCGCAGCTGATCCCCCCGCCGACTGAAGCCGAGCAGCGCAAACTGATCGAAGAGCTGCGTGAGTATGCGCTCAACTACGATAAATCGCTCCCAGACTTTCTTTGCACACAGGTGACCCGCCGCTTCTATGACCCCTCGGGGCTTGAGTATTGGGTGAGCGCCGATACGATCACGGCCAAGCTGAGCTACTTCCAACACAAAGAAGAAAAGAAAGTACTGTTTGTGAACAACCAGTACAAGGACATCGACTGGGAAAAGTTGGGAGGCGCTTCTTCGACTGGCGAGTTTGGCGACATGCTGCGCGAGGTCTTCGAGCGTGACACCCAGGCAACATTCCAGTGGGAACGTTGGGGAACATTACGCAAGAAGCGGACGCACGTGATCCGTTATCGTGTCGACCAGTCGCGCTCGAAGTGGGCAATCGTCTACGAGAAGTCGATGTCTGTGCGCCCCAGCTACACCGGGTTGATCTACGCGGACGCGAGCAACGGCATGATTATGCGCATTACGCTTGAGGCGCTTGACCTGCCGGCAAGCTTCCCGATTCAGGTGGCGAAGAACCAGCTCGATTACGACTACACGGAGATCGCGGGCAACACGTTCCTGCTGCCCTTGCGCGCTGAGGTTCGCATGCGCGAAGGCCGGCTGTTAATTCGCAACGACATTGAGTTCCGCAACTATCGCAAGTTTGGCGCTGACACCTCAATCACCTTCGATACGCCAGATCCACTTGATTCCGAGACAATTAACGAAGCGCCCGCCAACCCTCCGGCATCCGTTACAAAAGATGTCCCGAAGCAGCCCGCTGTCGAAGGGACAGTAGTACGCGATGTGCCGAAGGAATCCGGCACCAAACCCGCGAAGAAGCCATAGTAGAAATCACCCCATGAAAGCAGCGCGCATCCACCAGTACGGTGGACACGACGAGATTCGTATTGATGACGTGGAGCTTCCTGCTCCCGGGCCTACCCAAGTGCGAGTTCGCATCGCCGCCGCGGCGGTGAATCCGGTGGACTGGAAAATTTCCACCGGCGCGATGAAGGCGGTTCTGCCGCTCGAGTTTCCCTATACTCTCGGCTGCGATCTGGCAGGCGTCGTGGAAGCCGTGGGCGAGGCCGTAAGCGAATTTGCCCCGGGAGACGCGGTGTTTGGCTATCCACATTTGTCGCGTTCGGGGGCATTTGCCGAAGCGGCGCTCGTTGAAGCCAATGAGCTGGCCCCGGCGCCACGGACAATTCCACTGGAAGAAGCCGCGGCCTTGCCTGTCGCCGCGATGACGGCGTGGGATGGGCTGGTGGTGCACGGAGAGATCCAGGCCGGCCAGCGCGTAGTGGTGCTCGGTGGAGCGGGTGGCGTAGGATCGGCGGCGGTGCAACTGGCGCGTTGGCGCGGGGCGGAAGTATTCGCCACTACCTCGACGCGCAATCTCGAATTCGTACGCGACCTGGGCGCCGAAGTGATCGACTACACGAGCCAGGCGGTTGCCGAGCTCGTGCGGGACGCCGACATCGTGTTTGACACGGTGGGCCCGGTGGCGGCACTGGAAGCGGCCGCAACGCTGAAACCCGGCGGTTTGCTGATCTCAAGCGTTTATGCTTTACCCGACAAGGCATTGCTTGAGCCGTACGGCATTCGCACGAAACTTTATGGAATCTTCCCGTCCGGCGAGCGGCTGCGCGAGATCGCAGCCATTGTTGACGGTGGTCACATCCGTCTGCCCGTGCAGCAGACATTTACCTTGCACGAAATTG
>CAZBTA010000057.1:0-21213 GCA_964494515.1 uncultured Bryobacter sp. | reverse complement strand
GCCTTTGCGGCCAGTCAGTCAGGCCGCACTCGCGGCAAACTGCTCATCAAACCCTGATCAGGAATCCTCACAACGATGCGAACTTTCTCTCTCTCCCTGTTGCTCGCCACCGCGCTGGTGGCCGAGCCCCAGAAGTTCTCGATGGATCATGTCTTCAAGCTCAAGACGGTGGGTGATCCGCACTGCTCCCCCGATGCCAAATGGGTTGCCTATACGGTGACCTCGGTAGACGTGGCCGGCGACAAGCGGGACACCGACGTATGGATGGCAAGCACGGATGGCAAGCAGAACATGCGCGTTACGACGTCAGCGGAATCCGAGTCATCACCGAAGTGGAGCCCCGACGGCAAGTACCTCTCGTTTCTTTCCTCCCGGCCCGGCAAAGCGAAGGGCAACCAGGTATGGGTGCTCGACCGACGTGGGGGTGAAGCACAGCAGTTCACCGAATTCAAAGGTCGTCTCAGCTATTACGAATGGTCACCCGATTCCACACGCTTGGCGGTGGTGATCAAGGAAGATGAGGATGACGCCAAGGACAAAAAGCCCGAAGCGACCGGCACTGCCGCCGAGAAGCCCAAGCCGATCGTGATTGATCGGTATGCGTTCAAGCGCGATGGCCAGGGCTACATCTCCGGGGCCAAGCGGAATCGCATCTTCATCTACGACATCGCCTCGCGCAAGCTTGAGCTTGTTACCGATGGCAATTTTGACGAAACCGCGCCGGTATGGTCGCCGGATGGCAAGATGCTGGCGTTTACTTCGAATCGTGACGCTGATGGCGACCGCGTGCCGAACAGCGATGTGTGGGTGGTGGAAGCAAAGGCGAACGCGACGCCGCGGCGATTGACGCTGTTCACCGGTAGCGACTCGCAGCCCGTCTGGTCTCCGGATGGCAAGTCGATCGCCTACCTCGTGGGCAGCGAGCACAAGCAGGGCGAGTACAACATGAATCGCCTGGCCGTGATCCCGGTTGAAGGCGGCACACCGAAGATCGTCACCGCCTCGCTCGATCGAGGCGTAAGCGCGCACCAGTTCACCACCGATGGCAAGCAGTTGGAGTTTCTTGTCGCGGATGACATGAATGTTTATCCGGCACGCGTGAGCGTGAATGGGGGCGCAGTGGAGCGGATGGTGGGCGGCAAGCTTGCCATGAGCTCGCTCGACCGGGCGGGCGCTTGTGTGGCGGCGCTCGTGTCGACCGATACCATGCCCGGCGAATTGCATGTGCTCGAAGGCGGTTCGCTCAAGAAGCTGACTTCGCACAACGCCGATGTTCTCAAGGATGTGGCCCTGGTAACGCCGGAGGAGGTGAGCTTCAAGGCCAAAGACGGCAACGAAGTGCACGGACTTCTTTTCAAGCCGGTGGGATATGAAGCGGGCAAGAAGGTGCCTTTTCTGCTGCGCATCCACGGTGGCCCAAACGGGCAGGATCAACACTCGTTCCGGCAGGAAGAACAGATTTTCGCCGCCAACGGCTACGCGGTGCTCAACGTAAACTATCGCGGCAGCAGTGGCCGCGGGCAGCAGTATACGGTATCAATCAGTGGTGACTGGGGGCATAAGGAAGTGCTCGACCTGCATGCTGGCGTCGATCATGTCGTGCAGATGGGGATTGCCGATCCGAACCGCATGGGAGTGGGCGGCTGGAGTTATGGCGGCATTCTCACCAACTACCTGATCGCGAGCGACAATCGCTTCAAGGCCGGAATCTCGGGCGCCGGTGTTGCATTCCCGCTGGCCTTCTACGGCCACGACCAATACATCCGGCAGTACGACAACGAGATCGGGCCGCCCTGGGAGAAGGGGCTGGATCGCTGGCTCAAGATTTCCTATCCTTTCCTGCAGGCCAACAAGATCAAGACGCCCACCATGTTCCTGTGCGGAGACAAGGACTTTAACGTCCCGCTGCTCGGCAGTGAACAGATGTATCAGGCGCTCAAGAATGTTGGGACGGAAACGCAGCTGATCATTTATCCCGGCGAGAACCACGGCATTGCCCGGCCCAGCTTTCAGAAAGACCGGATGCAGCGCTACCTCGACTGGTATGCCAGGTATCTGAAGCAATAGGCAACTTATGAAACCACTTCTGCTTGTTATGGCAACGACCCTTAGCTTTGCGCAAGAACGCCCGGTGACGCGGAAGATCGATCATGTCGATCGCTACCACGGCACCGAGGTGAAGGACCCTTACCGCTGGCTCGAGGACGACCGCAGCGCCGAAACCGCGGCGTGGGTGGCCGAGGAGAATCGCTACACGGAATCCTACTTCGCCAAGACGCCATACCGGGGCAAAGTGGAAGAGCGCCTGCGGCAGTTGATGAACTTCCCCAAGGTGGATACCGTGATCCGTCGCGGCGACACGTTCTACCTGCTTAAGAACGACGGGTTGCAGAACCAGTCGGTTTGGTACGTGCAGAAAGGTGCGCAGGGAAAGCCGGAAGTCTTGATCGACCCCAACAAGTTATCGACGGACGGCACGGTAGCCTTGTCGCAATTCACCATCTCGCGCAATGGCAAGTATGCGGCATATCTCATTTCACGTGGTGGTTCGGATTGGCGGGAAGCCAAGGTGATGGATCTGGCCACGCGCAAGCTGCTGCCGGAGACGCTGGAGTGGTTAAAGTTCAGCTCCATTGCCTGGTTTGGGGATGGCTTCTTCTATAGCAGTTACCCCAAACCGGAGGCGGGCAAAGAGCTGAGCGGGCAGATGCAGTTTCACCGCGTTTTCTATCACAAAGTGGGCACGCCACAATCGGCGGATGAGCTCGTGTATGAGGACAAGGCGCATCCACTGCGGTACCACAACCTCGATACCGACTCCGATGAGAGGTATGCCGCGCTGACGATCTTTGACGCGCCCTCAGGCAAAAAAGGCAATGCGCTGCTGGTCACCTCGCTTGTTGGTCCGCGCAAGTTTGTTCCTGTGGCGGCCGAGGCCAGTGATGACACGTTTGCCTACGTTGACCATGTGGGCGGCAAGTTGATTATCCAGACCTCGAAGGGAGCGCCACTCGGACAGTTGCTACTGTTTGACCCGGTAGCCGCGAAGTTTGACGCCAAGCCGCTGGTGGCCGAACAAAAGGAAGCGCTCGAGGCCAGCTGGACGGCCGGGGGCAAACTGTTCACCGCGTACACACGTGACGTGATCTCGGTCTTCAAACGCTGGACGCCTGCCGGCAAGCTTGAGGGCGAGATCGCCATGCCCTCACCTGGCACGGCCATGGTGGTGTCGGGCGAGCCCGGCGCCAGGGACTTCTACTTTGCCCATACAAGCCTGAGCTCGCCGGCCACGATCTACCGTTACGCCGTGGATACGAACCGGGTGGAGCCATTCTTTACCCCGCAGATCCCGTCCTACCGCGCCGGCGATTATGAGACTCGTCAAGTGTTCTACCAGAGCAAAGACGGCACGAAGATCCCGATGTTCCTCTTCTACAAGAAGGGGCTGGTGCTAAACGGCAAGAACCCGACGTTGCTCTATGGCTACGGTGGCTTTGCCGTAAACATTTCGCCCACGTTCAACCCGCAGCGATTGGCGCTGATCGAGAAGGGTTTTGTCTACGCGCAGGCCAACCTGCGTGGAGGGCTGGAGTATGGCGAAACCTGGCATGAGGCAGGCACGAAGCTCAAGAAGCAAAACGTTTTTGATGACTTCATTGCGGCGGCGGAATGGCTGATCGCAAACAAGTACACCTCGAGCGACAAGCTGGCGATTCATGGCGCTTCGAACGGCGGTCTGCTGGTGGGCGCGGTGATCAATCAGCGCCCTGAGCTGTTCCGGGCGGCGATCCCGGCTGTAGGCGTGATGGATATGTTGCGCTTTCACAAGTTCACGGCCGGCGCAGGCTGGATCGGGGATTACGGCTCGAGCGACAACCCGGAAGAGTTTCGCTACCTGTTGGGCTACTCGCCTGTGCACAACATCAAGCAGGGGCAAAAGTATCCCGCCGTGATGGTAACTACGGCGGATCATGATGATCGTGTTGTGCCGGCGCACAGCTTCAAGTACGCCGCGACCATGCAGGAGAAAGCCAGTACCGAGCGGCCAGTGATCATTCGCATCGAAACAAAATCGGGTCACGGCGCCAGCAGTCTTGGGAAAGCGATCGAACTCAATCGCGACATGTTTACGTTCCTGTTCCACGAGCTGGGCGTGAATTACTAGGGAAGCAAGCGGGCGGAGAATTCGCCCGAGAAGAAGAACTCCAAATCAATGCCGGGCCAGGAGTCGAGCGTCACATACATCGACTCATGGCCCGGTAACTGTTTCTGAAGCTCAATGCGGCGAGACTGATGTAGCAGCTTGAATGCCGCGACGAGATCGGCTTTGCGGAAATTCTCGGAGGCGACGGCACGGATAGCGAGTTCCCAGCCCAACCAGTCTTTGCGCGAGACGCCTTCAGGCGCCCACGAGACAACCTCAATGATGGCTCGCGAAAGCGCATCGTCAATCGTCCCTTGCGACATGAAGGTCTCCTTTGTGAATCAACGTTCCGGATATGGCCAGTGTTACGACGAACATTGGCACGGCAAACAACTCAGGGACGATTACAACTAAATATGGATCCTTGATTGTAGCCTTGGCTGGAGCGGTTCACAAAGCAGAATTGTCGAGAATTTTATCCAAGCCACTCTTTCAGACGATCACGGAAGTTACGGCTGGCCGTAAGCTTCTGGCCATTGTCGAGCACAACGATCGCATCGCCACGGAACCAGGGCTGGATCTCACGAATGCGATCCACGTTCACGATCGTCGACCGATGGATACGCCGGAACTTGCGATTGTTGAGCTTGGCCTCAAGAGCGGACATTGTCTCGCGGATCAGGTGCGTTACCCCACGCGTGTGCAGGCGGACGTAATTGTGTTCGGCCTCGATCCAGTCGATGTCGTCCGTCTTGAGCAGCACGATGCGGCCATTGGACTTGATCGGGATGCGTTCCACGTCAGCGGTGGCGGATTCCTTGACGGCGGGAGCAGTTTGCTTCCGCAGCAATGCCAGGTGACCACGCAGGCGCGAAAGCGTATTGCGCAGGCGCTCTTCCCGATATGGCTTCAGCAGATAGTCGAAGGCGTTTGCTTCAAAAGCACGCACAGCGTACTGCTCAAAAGCGGTAATGAAAACAACGAGCGGCTGATTCTCTTTGCCGTTGCCGGCCATATTCAGAGCTTCAAGCCCGCTTTGACCGGGCATTTCGATATCGAGAAAAGCGACATCGACGGGGCGTGATTTCATCATTTCGGCAGCGGCGGCTCCGTCACTGCACTCGCCCACAATCTGGACATCGTCCTCTTTCTCGAGCAGGCTCAGCAGACGCTGCCGGGCCAACCTTTCGTCATCAGCGATGAGTACCCTCATGAACGAATCCATCCTCCTGCTGCACGCTGGCTGGACGCACTGGAATTGTGATCCAGGCTTCCACGCCCCCCTCGTGCCAATTCTTCAATTCAAACCGATGAGCCTGCCCGTAGAGGGCATTCAAACGCGAAACTGTATTGGACAAACCAATACCCTTGCGCTCGGCCTTTAGCGGATCAGACGAAAGACCGGGCCCATTGTTAGCAACGAAGACAGACAAAGTTTCGTTCCCACGAATTGCGCCGATTACAAGTTTTCCGCCACGAGCCAGCCGGCTGATCCCATGTTTGATGGCGTTCTCCACCAGGGGCTGCAGCAAGAGATTGGGCACCAGCAGGTCATAGGTGGCGGGATCGATCTGGTAGATCACTTCGAGGCGTTCGTCAAATCGCACGCGCTCAATCTCCAGATAGCGCTCGATGAAGTCGAGTTCTCGGGCCATGGTGACTTCCTGCTCCACGTTGTTCTCGAGCGACAGGCGGAGAAACTCGCTGAGGCGGACAATCATCTCGCTGGCACGATCCTTGCTTTCAAAGACCAGTGAATTGATGACGTTCAAAGTGTTGAACAGAAAGTGGGGCTGCAACTGCATGCGCAAGCCGGAGAGCTGCGCCTGGACGAGTTGCGTCTCCAGTTGGGCGGCGCGCAATTTGCCTTCCTGATATTTGCCGTAGTAGAGAAAGCCCTCGTGAATGGCAAGCATTACCCAATACACCATCGCCTGATAGTCGAAGGTGGTGACGAGATCGCTCATCACACGCTGGGTGGAAAGCGGGCGAAACTGGGCCAGCAAGAAGATGAGACGCACCACCAAACCCACGACAACGCCAAAAAACAAATGCAGTGGCAAATGTTTTTTGATCGTCGCCCGCTCGAGCGGGAAGCGTCGCGCCAGCCAGAAGATGAGCGGTGTGAATATCGCCCAGATGATGCTGAATGCGCTGGCCAGATAAAAGGCCTGCGTGGCCGGTGGTCCCTGCTTCACGCTCGACAGGAAGTAATACGTCTGGAAAGACGTAACCAGGCCCATGACGATCCAGAAGCAGCACACCAGCCAGATGATGTTCCATCCGGGCGCTGACTTTTGTTGTGCCAAAACTCCAACGTAACGATAACAGGGATTCGAAAAAGTCCCGTTCAGCACAACAGATTGTTGAGTAGGCTGAACGTATGGCAAGCGATCAATGGAATGCAGCGGGCTATGAGCGCAATGCGCGATTCGTGTCGGATCTTGGGATGCCGGTTGTGGAACTGCTGGCGCCGAAGGAGCACGAGCGTATTCTCGACCTCGGCTGTGGAGATGGAGCGTTGACGGCAAAACTGCCGGGGCGAGTGGTGGGTATCGATAGTTCAGAATCCATGGTGCAGTCAGCCGTGGCGCGGGGCGTGGAAGCACAGGTGGCTGACATGCATGCTTTCGCGCTGGGCCAACGGTTTGACGCCGTATTCACCAACGCCGTGCTGCACTGGACGCGAGACATCGATCGTGTGCTCACGTGCGTGGCCGGCCATTTGGAACCCGGCGGGAGGTTTGTTGGCGAGTTTGGCGGGTTCGGCAATGTGGCGGCAATCACGACGGCGATCCTGGCGGCGCTCGAGATTGAGCACTGCAGGGATGCAGGCTTCCGCTGGTACTTTCCAACGCCTGCCGAGTTCAGCGCCCGGCTTGAGGTCGCGGGATTTGTGGTGGAGCGCGTTGAGCTGATTCCCCGCCCCACGCCGCTGCCGACGGGGATGCATGGCTGGCTTGAGACATTTGGCAAGCCCTATTGCCAGCATCTGGACGCTGAGGCAACGAGGCGCGTGGTGGACCGAGCGGTGGCGCTTTTGGCCAATACGCTACGTGACGGGAGCGGGGGCTGGACGGCTGATTATGTGCGGTTGCGGTTTGCCGCCCGCATCTCCGGTGAAGTGTCAGAAAAATCAATCACTTGAGGCGAACATCCCCCTTGTTTCGATTTCTTCATTTTCATAGAATCATCAGAAAGCAATGAGACCCTTTCTAGCTCTTGGCCTTTGCCTCAACCTGATCGCCGCCAACGTTGCGCCCCTCGGCAAGTATTCGGCGATGGAGAAGCGTCATTGGGCTTTCCAGCCGCGTTCGCAGGCCGCACCGCCCGCCTTCACCGATCCGCTGGACAAGGCGTTTGTGCGCAACCCGGTGGACGCGTATGTGCTGGCACGGCTCAAGAAGGCCGAGCTCGCTCCGAGCCCCAAGGCAAGCAAGGATGTGCTGGTGCGGCGGTTGTACTTTGATCTGACGGGCCTGCCGCCCACCCCGCAGCAGGTGGCGGCGTTTGTGAACGACAAGCGGCCGGATGCGTGGGCCAAGCTGATCGACCAACTGCTCGAAAGCCCTCATTATGGCGAGCGCTGGGCGCAACACTGGCTTGACGTGGTGAGGTTTGCCGAAACCGATGGCTTTGAGTACGACACACACCGCACCGAGGCGTACCGTTATCGCGACTACGTCATCCGTGCATTTCAGAACGACAAGCCCTACGACAAGTTTGTGATCGAGCAACTGGCTGGCGACGAAATCACCCCACAGGAACAGGAGACGTTAATCGCCTCTGGCTTCAACCGCCTCGGCCCTTTACGCAAGAACGCCGGCAATCAAGAGGTGGCTTCTTCGCGCAATGAAGTGCTGACCGAGATGACCAATGCTGTCGGTGCGGCATTCCTCGGCGTAACGCTTGGCTGTGCGCGCTGCCACGATCACAAGTTCGACCCCATTCGCCAATCCGATTACTACCGCATCCAGGCCTACTTTGCCGGTACGCTCGAGCATGATGTGCCACTGTCGAGCCGCGAAGAGCGTTCGGCGTGGGAAGAAAAGATCAAGCCAATCGACGCCCAGATCAAGAAGATGCAGGGCGAGACGGCCAAGGCAACCGACCCGGTGAAGAAGAAGCAGCTTGAAGCCGAGATCCTGGCACTCGAGACCGGCAAACCCGCGCCACCGCCAACGCTCTTTAGCGTGAAGAGCGATATGTCAAAGCCATCGCCGATCCATCTGCTATCGCGGGGTGACTATCAGGCCAAGGGCGACGCGGTTGGCATGCGGCCGCTTGGCGTATTGATGCCCGAAGGCGCGCCGGAAGATAGCAACCTTGACAAACCCCGGGCTCGGTTGGCGAAGTGGATCGTCGAAAAGGACAACCCGCTCACCGCCCGCGTGATGGTGAACCGCTTGTGGCAATATCACTTTGGCCAGGGCATCGTGGCCACACCAAACGATTTCGGCCGCATGGGTGGCCGCCCGACAAACATTGAGCTGCTCGACTACCTGGCGAATGAGTTTGTGAACAGCGGTTACAGCGTGAAGCACATGCACCGGCTGATTCTGAACTCGAATACCTGGCAGCAGGCAAGCAACACCGTCAACGCCAAAGCGATGGAGAAGGACCCCGAGAACAAGCTCAACTGGAAGTATTCTCGCCGGCGCTTGACCGCGGAAGAGTTGCGCGATTCGGTACTGCAGATTGCGGGCAATCTCAACACCAAGCAATTCGGCCCTTCGGTGATGGTACCGATCGAGCAGGAACTGGTGGATGCCCTTTACAAGCCCTCGCAGTGGCAGGTGAACAAAGACGCCACTGAACACAAGCGCCGCAGCATCTATCTGCTGGCCAAGCGCAACCTGCATCTGCCGATGATGGAGGTCTTTGATGCGCCCGACGGACTGGTGAGCTGTGCGCGGCGTGAGACGTCCACGCACGCGCCACAGGCGCTCGAGTTGCTGAATGGCACGTTCACCAATGAACAGGCTGAGGTGTTTGCCGCTCGATTGCCCAAGCAACCCGAGAAGAAGGTGGATGCAGCATTTGCCCTGATCGCCGGACGCAAGCCGACGGTGAAGGAGCGAGCGGTAATGATCGAGTTTGCCCGCAAGGCCAGCCCGCGTGAGTTTGCTCTCGCGATGTTTAATCTGAACGCGTTTTTGTACGTGAACTAGGAGCAGCCATGAGTGAACACATCCGATACACGAGAAATCGTCGCGAGTTTTTGAGTGATGCGTTTTGCGGATTTGGCGCGCTGGCGTACGGAGCCCTGGAGGCACAGGCGGCCGTCAAGAGTCCTTTGGCGGCAAAGCCCCCACACCACGCAGCCAAGGCCAAGAGCGTGATCTTCCTGTTCATGGCCGGTGGCCCGAGCCACATGGAAACCTTCGATCCCAAGCCGCTGCTCAACCAGTTGGACGGGCAGAAGCGTCCAGCCGAGTTTGGCGAAGCGAAGTATCAGTTTGTCCAGCCCAACGCCAAGCTGCTGGGCACCAAGCGCACGTTCCGCAAGTATGGCCAGAGCGGCATAGATGTGTCTGACCTGCTGCCTCACACCGCTCAGTGTGTGGATGACCTTGCCGTGATTCGCAGTTGCCATGGCGACATGGTGGTGCACTCAGCGGCCCAGTATCAGATGATGACGGGGCGTATCATTCCTGGCTTCCCCTCGATGGGTTCGTGGACGGTTTATGGCCTTGGCACCGAGAGCGACAGCCTGCCGGCTTATTGTGTGTTGCCCGATCCGCATGGCGCGCTTGAGGCGGGTCAACCCATGTATATGCATGGCTTTCTGCCGGCCGTCTACCAACCAACAATGATGCGGCCCGGCAACAAGCCGGTGTTGAACCTTGGCTTGCCCCCCGGAGTGCGGCTTGAACAGCGCAAAGAAACCATCCAATACCTGAAGGCGATCAACCGCGCCGGTATCGAAGGCGAGGATACCGAGCTCGAAGCCCGCATCTCGGCTTACGACCTTGCTTTCAAGATGCAGATGGAAGCCCCTGAAGTATTCGATCTCTCCAGCGAAGACGAGAAGACTCGCGAGATGTACGGCATTGGCAAGGAGCCAACCGACGACTACGGCCGGCGTTGCCTGCTGGCGCGGCGACTGGTGGAAAAGGGCGTGCGGTTCGTGTGTGTCACCTCGGGCGGCGGCCCCGGCAATCTGCAGTGGGACGCGCATGACGACATTGAAGAGAACCATGTGCGCATGGCAAGCCAAACCGATCAGCCAGTGGCGGCCTTGCTCAAGGATTTGAAGCGGCGTGGACTACTCGATCAAACGCTGGTGCTGTGGGGTGGCGAGTTTGGCCGTAGCCCTGAATCGCAGGGCAGCAAGGGCCGCGACCATCACAATCTTGGTTTCACGATGTGGATGGCTGGTGGGGGTGTCAAGGGTGGCACGGTGGTGGGCGCAACCGATGCGATCGGGCTGCGCGCCATCGAGAAGCCGTATCATTTCCGCGACATCCACACGACCGTGCTGCACCAGCTCGGGCTCAACCAGCACGCGCTGAGCTACATGCACCTGGGCCGCAAAGAGCGGCTGACTGAAATTGAAGGCAACGTGATCAAGGAGATCATTTGAACCGTAGAGATTTTCTCGTCCTCGGGGCGCTGCCCGCCCTCGCGCAGTCTTCGAATGGCAAGGCCGGTTTTGCTGAGACGGACATTACGCCGGCTATTGGCAGTGAGATCCCTGGCAACTACCGCAAGCAGTTTCACAAAACCATTCATGACCCTTGCAAGGTGAGAGCCGCCTACTTTGAGGCTGATGGCAAGAATGTCTGCCTGGTCGGGCTCGATGCGCTGATGGTGCCGCGCCATGTGGTGGAGAAGGTCCGTGCCCGCGTCAAGGATGTCGAGATCCTCATTGGCGCCTCGCACTCTCATTCCTCAGGGCCGGTGGGCATGGTGCAGCCCGGCGAGTATGATCATGCGCCAGAAGAGATTCGCAAGCTGGCTTATGAGGAAAGCTCGGCGGCCGATGCCGGATATCTGAAGCTGGTGGAGGACCAGACGGTGCGCGCCATCGAGCAGGCGCGGCGTAATGCGTTGGTGTCCTTGTGGGGCTTTGGCGCGGGCAAGGAAGACAGCGCGATCTTCAACCGTCGCTTTGTAATGAAGGATGGCAAAACCGTCACGCATCCGCGCCCCGGCAACCCGGACATTGATCATGTCGCCGGCAAGGTGGATGGCACGGTGACGGTGCTCGGCGTTTTCAATGAAGACAGGCAGTTGACCGGGTGTGTGGTGAACTACTCTTGCCACGCCACCACAAGCCCGCGGGGCATCTCGGCGAACTGGATCTACTTTATGGAGCGCGTGATCCGCGGCACGTTTGGCGAGCATGTGGTGGTGGTGTTTCTGCAGGGCTTCTCGGGCGACGTGACGCAGGTGGACAATCTTGATCTCGGGCCGGCTCCCACGGGCCTCGAGAGTGCGCGGCTGGTGGGTGGCCGTGTGGGCGCGGAGGCGGTAAAGGTGATTCTGTCGATGCAGCCCGGCCCGCCGCAACCGGTGGCCGTGTTGTCGAAGACGTTTATTGAAGGCAAGCGTCTGCCGGGCGCCGAACGCCTGCAGCAAGCCAGGGTAACGATCGCCAAGCCCGGCCTGAACCGTGCATCCGCTGAATGGGTTTTCGCCAAGGAAGTGTTGTTGCTCGACTGGCAACCGCGTTCGGTGACCGTCGAGATGATGGCCGTCGCGATCGGGCCGATGGCGTTTGTGTCAGCACCAGGGGAAATGTTTGTCGAGTTGGGCCTGGCACTCCGCAAGGCGAGCCCGTTCCGTTATACGGCGCCGGTGTCTCTGGCAAACGGCTGTGTGGGCTACGTGCCAACGCTCGAGGCGTTTGGCGAGCACGGTGGCGGCTATGAGCAGCGACTGAGCAGTTATACGAACCTGGTGCCCGACGCAGGGCCGCGCATGGTGCGCGAAGGCACACGCCTGCTCAAGGCGCTGCAGCCCACCGCACTGACGCGTCGTGAGGGGGGCGCAAAGTTTACCGCTGCGTGGGACTACGGCAACATCGGGCCTGATAACCCGGCGATCACCATAAAGGCGCCGACGGTGCTGTTTAACGGCAAGGATCTGACGAACTTCTACCACTACACCCGCGAGAGCAAACTGGAAGATCCCAACAAGGTCTTCACCGTCGACAAAGGCGTGCTGCGCATCTCGGGCGAAGAGTGGGGTGGCATCACCACACGAGAGGCGTATCGGGATTACCGTCTGATCGTGGAGTGGCGTTGGGGCGCCAAGGGGTGGAAAGAGCGCGAGAAGAAAGCCCGCGATAGCGGCATCCTGATCCATGGCCATGGGCCCGATGGCGGCTATAACGGCATCTGGCTTGAGAGCTTCGAATCGCAGATCATCGAGGGCGGCTCGGGGGACATCCTTGTGGTGGCCAAGGGAACGCCAATGTCGGCATCCTGCCTGTGCAATATCGAAGGCAAGGAGATGTACTTCAACAAAGCCGGCACCGTGATGACGCGCACGACCGGGCGCATCAACTGGTATGGCCGCTCACGCGAGTGGAAGGATGAGTTTGGCTTCCGCGGCAAGGCTGAAGTGGAGAAACCGGTGGGGCAATGGAACCGGCAGGAAGTGATTGCCGCTGGCGATCGCATGGTGAATCTTCTGAACGGCAAGCTCGTTAGCGCGGCGTTTGATCTGTCGCACACGCAGGGCAAAATTCAGGTGCAATCGGAATTGGCTGAGATCTTTGTTCGCCGCATCGAGCTCCAGCCGTTGTCTGAAGACGACTGGAAGCTCGCTGCGGCGGTATCCGCTTAGAACGAGTAGCGCAGAGCAACCTGGATCTGACGGGAGTCGATGCGGGTGCTGCTCAAAACACCATAGGTAGCAGTGCGAAGCGTGGTGCCGGGTTGGCTGAAGTTGGCCCGGTTCGGCAAGTTGAAGAACTCGCCACGCAGTTCGAACTTGTGCTTGCCTTCGAAGAACTGGAATGACTTTGCCACCGAGGCGTCGATGCCGATAATGCCCGGGCCAATGACGTTGTTACGGCCATTGGTGCCGAAGCGGAAATCAGTAATCGCCGCCGGGTTCTGGCCCAGACGATCAACGAAGGCACTCGTGTTGAAGAACTGCGCCACCGTCTTCGGGCCAGAGTTTGGATCCTGGCCGACAATTGCATCGGGCGCACACCAGCCGCCGGCGCCATTCTGAATGTTGCCCGGGCCGCAGAACATCGTCATGGGGAAGCCCGACTGGAACGTGAGAATGCCACCGATCTGCCAGCCGCCGAGCACCGCATTTGCAACCGCGTTGTCGATGTTGATTGCTCTTCCCTTCCCGAACGGGATCTCGTAGAGGAACGAGTTGGTGAGGCGATGACGGAAGTCAAAGGCCGAGAGGCCGCGATCGCGCCAGAGGCTGCGGTCCGGATCCATCGGCGTCAGTGGGTCGCCATCGGTGGTGCGAACGCCAGAGCCATTGTCGATCGACTTCGACCAGGCATACGAGCTCAGCAGCGTGAAGCCGTGGGAGAAGCGATGTTGCAGGCGAGCCTGCAGGGAGTGGTAGCTCGAGTGAGCCGCCGCGTACATGTTCTGGAACGCGCCATTGAACTTGGGGAAGGCGCGATTGTCATTTGGATTGCCAGGGCGCGGCTGCGGCAGATTGTAGCTGGCAAGGCGGCGCAGCTTGATGCCGGCGGAACCCATGTAGGTGACCTCAAGCGACATGTCTTTGGTGAGCTGACGTTGAATGCTGGCTTGCCACTGGCCGATGTAGCTGGTTCGTTCTCCATACTGATTGATCAGCAGGAAGCTCGGCGCACCAGCCTGCGTAAAGAGGCGATTCCAGGTGAGGTTGGGTGTGGATGTGTTGGCCGTCTCGGCCTGACGAATCGTAAACGGGATGTTGCGCACAATGTCGAACACCGCGTTGCCGATATCACGCACGTAGTAGATGCCGCCACCGGCGCGCAGAACCGTCTTGGAATTGAGCTGGTAGGCAAAGCCGGCGCGAGGACCAAAGTCATTGCGATCCGGCATACCGGCGCCCCGGCCGAAACGACCATCGCGCACAAGGCGCCAGCCCGCAGGCGCGGGGAAGGCCGGATTGCCCTCGTTGAGGTCACCCGTGCCAGCGCGAACAAAGGTGGGTTCCACGGAGTTGTCCCAACGGAAGTCGACGTTCACAATGGCGTCGTGCTTGTCGTGGAAGGGAGATTCGTATTCCCAACGCAAACCCCAATTGATGGTGAGCTTGGGAGTGACCTTCCACGTGTCTTGCAGGTAGAGTGCCATGTAGTTGTTTCGGAAGTTGGCAATGGGTGCGCCGACCTGGCCTTCAGTGCCTGACATGTAGCCAAGCAGCATGTCCGCCATTGGCTCGCCCGTGTATTGGCCGTTCCAGGTGAAGCGGCCACGCGGCACGACGGCTCCGATCTGGTTATAGCGAAGGCGACGGTATTCCCCACCAATGCGGATGCTGTGCTTGCCGACGTTCCAGGAGAAGTTGTCGGTGAATTGGAATGTCGTGTTCCAGTTCACGAACGGGCAGTCGTTACACTCGCCGACGTTGGTAAATCCGGAGATCTGGAACACGGGGATGCCCCAGAAGAGAGGATCCTGCGAGACGCCTTGCAAACCGAGTTCACCCACCACATTGCGCACGCTGGCACGTTGCTGGATGTTGCGCGAGTTGAAGTAGTTCATGCCGAAGCGGAAGTCGTTCACCTTGTTGGCGCCGATCACCATCGTGTGGCCAAGCACGCCTTGCTGGCCGAGGATGTCGACGTTGTTGCCCTGGTTGAAGATCGCAGAAGGCAGGTATTGCGGCTCCTTGGTCTGGCTGAAGCGGAAGAAGTAAGTCTGGTTCTGTGTACCGGTCCAATCGCCACGCGTG
Source organism: uncultured Bryobacter sp. (assembly GCA_964494515.1). GTDB lineage: Bacteria > Acidobacteriota > Terriglobia > Bryobacterales > Bryobacteraceae > Bryobacter. Next base: position 6,194 of record CAZBTA010000057.1, on the reverse strand, counting down.
GTGAACTGATTGCCATCGGTACGGCGGCCTTCGTCGTTCAGGTAGTTGTTGGTGATACCAAGCGATCCGCCGCCAGCCTGATTGGGCAGGGGGAAGAAGTCGTTGAGCACGCGGCGCGAGATCGGCGCGATGCGGCTATCGGGGATGGTGGCATTGGGGAAGACCGTGCCAGGGGCGAGCGGATCGCGAATGCCTGCCGCACGATTCAGAAACCCGAAGTTACCAGAGCGATAGCGGGCGTCGGGCAACGTGCCGGTCTGCGTTAACGACCGGCGCTCGCGTAGCCCTTCGAAATTGAACATGAAGAAGAGCTTGTCTTTGCCGTTAAAGACTTTCGGAATGATCACCGGGCCCGAGAACGTCCCGCCAAACTGATTGCGCTTGAACGGCGGATTGACGCGGGCAAAGAAGTTGCGCGCATCAAAGTACGCATTGCGGAGGAACTCAAACGCCACGCCATGGAACTGGTTTGCGCCACCCTTGGTCGACACATTTACCTGAGCAATGCCGCGGCCGTACTCTGCCGAGAACAACCCCGATTCCACCTTGAACTCTTGCAATGCGTCAATCGAGGGCAGGAATAGGTACGTGTTGAAATTCGGATCGGTATTCTCCATGCCATCGAGCGAGTAGTGATTGTAGTGAACACGCTGGCCGGCAACGTTGAGCGCGAAGGCGTTGCGTGAGCCGCCCATTCGTTGCTGGCCCTGTGAGGATGCCGGGCCGTTGGTGGTGGCCCCGGGGATCAGCGAAGTGAGCTGCAGATAATTGCGCCCATTCAATGGCAGCTCCACAATGCGTCGGTTCTCAATCACGGTGCCGACGGAGGTTTGCTCGGTTTCAAGCACCGGGGCGCCGCCGGTGACTTCAATCACCTCGGCGACATTGCCGACATTGAGTGCAAAGTTCAATGTCGGGGACTGGCCAACCTGCACTTCAACGCCAGATCGAGCTTGAGACTGAAACCCCTGAGCCTCTACTTTGATCGTGTATGCACCAGGATTTAGCGCGGGAGCGGAATAGATGCCGCCCTCGTTGGTTTTGATGATACGGCTAAAGCCGGTAGCCGGATTCGAGATGGTAACGGTGGCTCCGAGGACTGCGGCGCCAGACGAATCGGTGACGGTGCCATTCAATTCACCTGTACCCGATTGGCCGAAGGCCGCAATGGCAGAGCACAGGATTACAGCAAGACAAGGCTGAATGAAGCGCATGGCTGCTTTTCATATCAGCTATGCGCTTCGAAGTCAAAGGTCCTATTTCAGATTTTAGAAGGTGAGTCGCAACATCAAGCGAATCGTACGGCCACCTCCATCGAACAATCCCTGATTCAAGAACCTGCCCGGCGCCGCGGTTTGCAGATTCAGGCCAGCTCCTGCGCCGCTTGGGCTGTAAAGACTCGACGCCGAGTAGTAGCCGTAGTGCGGCGTGTTGCTCACATTCAGCACATCGCCTCGCAACTGGATCCGCGCCCGCTCGCCCAGCGCAAACGACTTGACGAGGTTCGCATCCCAGTTGAAGAGATCCGAGCCGCGCAATGTATTGCGCCCCAGATTGCCCGCCCGGCAGCCACTTGCCGCGGTACAGGTCGGCCGCTGGATGTACATCGCGGTTGCGGGGTTGATTGGGGCATTGTTCGCATCGGGATTCACATAACCCGTGGGGCTCGTGCTTGACACCACGGCTCGCACGCCTGGTGTGCCGCTGGGATTGAAGTCAGGACGATCGGCCGCGGCGCCACCGAAGCCATCCGCATCGAGCCCATTCAGCAGCGAAAAAGGCACGCCAGACTGATACGTGAGGATGCCACCCAACTGCCAGCCGCCAGCGATGTAGGAGATCGCGTCGCGACGCCCTTTGAAGAACGGCAACTCGTAGACGTAGCTGAAAACAGCGCGATGCGGTCGGTCATAGGAGCTGCGAGCATACTCGGAGTTGAGGCCGAGCAGTGCGGAGGGCGTTTGGCTGAGGGCCGTGGTGATGTAACCGCTGCCGCCAGGGGTGATGTCGCTCGAGGTATCCATGAACTTCGAGAACGTGTAGGCGCCATCAAACATCAATCCGTTTTGGAAGCGCCTTGAGAGATGAACCTGCAGCGAATGATACTGACTCTTGCCTGCATTGCCGATCACATAGCGCTGACCCTGCAGCGGATCCAGCCGCCCACTCAGACGCGCAGCATCAAAGCTCGCCGCCGTGTAGCCGGCAGGGTACTGCCGCAATGAAGCTGGCACGAGCGGATTCAGATCCTCAAGCTGGAAGAGCTGCAATCCGCGGCTGCCGACGTACGATACATCAAGCACAATCGAACGGAACAGATCACGAGCGATGCCGAAATGCGTGCGGATGTAGTAAGGATTCTGCAGATTACGCGACAACTGCGTCTGTCCGTCCAGGGCCGATACGTCGCGAGATTCCGTGGGCAATTGCCCGTACCAGGATTGGGTGCCACGCGAGACCGAAGTCGACGCAACGCTAAAGACCTGCGTTGAGAACAAGGACGGCGCCGACGAAGCAGAACCACTCAGCAGGTCGTTGTACCAACCGTCATAACCCACTGAAGCACCTGCGCGAATCACCGTTTTGCGATCGCCAAACAGCCAGCCGAGCGGCCCCTGTCGGAAGGAAGGACTATAGGCAACACCAATGTTCGGGGCAATGTTGTTGCGGTCCGCTTTGAGTGGATTGCTTGTGCTGTACGGGCCTTCAAAGGTAGTGGGGTCGAGATTGAAGATCCCCGGATAGCCGGCCGTGGCAAGCCCGTTGAGCGGTTGTCCGAAGTACTCATAGCGCGCCCCCAGGGTGAGCGAAAGGCTATCGAGAATGCGCCACTCGTCCTGGATGAAGTAGCTTTGGCGAGGAGCACTGGTGAACACGGTATTGGCGCCAAACTCACGCTCCGCCACCCCACCACTGCCACCAAGATTATCGATGTAGTTGGCAAGACCTGAGAAGCCGCCCCCGGAGGTGTAAGAGATGGAACCGCGATTATTGAATGGAACCGCGATGCGACCCTTTTCACGCGAATACTCAAAGCCAAGGCTCACGCGATGACGGCCCACCACGGTACGAAATCGTTCCTGAACCCCATAGGATGACCCACGCGACCCTTGGGGATAGGTTGAGCGAATCCCAAACGGCGATAAACCTTCGATCGAAATCAACGGTGTGGCATTGGCCAGCGCGTTATCGCCTGTGATCGGGAAGTCGAATCGTTGCGAGGTAAAGTAGGCGCGAAGCTCGTTGGTCGACCGTGGCGAGAACACCCGTGACCAACCAGCGCCACCTGCCGTATAACGTTGCGTGAGGCCCGTGTCAAAACCGTTGAGATTGAGTGGCCCATAGTTGTCCGAGGAATAGCGATCCATAATGCCGTGAAAGCTGATCAGATCCGAGTCAGACAGCCGATGATCCAGCTTGAAAACTGGTTGCTGCGCGCTCGCATTTTGGCGCTCGGACCGATAATAGGTACCGGCCTCGACGGTTCCGCGATTAAGGCCCAGCGGAATGTTGAAGGCATCCTTGAAGGCCAGACTGTTCTGCATCGCCGTAATGAGATTGTCGACGTAGCCGTTGCGCGTTGAAGGAAACCGCCCGCGTAACGTATCCCGACCATTTGCCGTGAGAGTGGTGAACTGGTTCGTCGTTTCCGCTGCGGTTTTGCGCCATTGATATCCAAAGAACCAGTAGGTGTATCCCGTGCGTGCCGGTCCTCCGAGTGTTGCCGTATGGTACTGGTCACTGGCGGGCGCTGCTTTGTCGAAAGACCGGACGAAGTTTGATTGGGCCTGTGTGTTGCTGAGTGCGTTGAAGGCGCTGTTCTCAAACTGGCTGGAGAAGGAACCATGCAACTGGTCTGAACCATTGCGCAACGTCTGGTTGACGATGGCGCCACCCGCCCGGCCAAAGCGCGCATCGGGAGCATTGGAGAACGCGGTGACTTCTGACACCGCGTCGGCATTCGTCATCAACAGACCCTGCCCCCGCGTGAAAAGATTGTTCGATTCCACGCCCTCAATGAGGAAGCTGTTCGAACGCGGTCTGGCGCCATCGATGGCGAATGAGCTGCCACCAGCTGTAGCGAGATCGGGCGTTGCACCAGGTATTGTGGCAAGCAGATTGGCGGCGCCACGGCGTGCCAGTGGCAACTCGGCAACTGCCGTTTGGGACATGGTGGCCAGCGGCGCGAGGCCAAGATCACTCGAGCGGATTGCCACACTTGCCGCTGCCTGCGTGGCGGTAAGCGTGAAGTCTTTCAGCGCATCCACGCCCGCGTGTATCGGAACATTGGTGACGTTGATTGTAGTGAAGCCGTCCTTCTTGAGAACCACGTTGTAATCGCCAATGGGCAAGCCGACAAAGCTGTAGGCTCCACTTGCGTTGGTAGTGGCAGACCAGGCCAGGTCTTTGCGATCCGGGGCGAATATCTCGATCGCAACGCCGCCAACGGGCGAGCCAGCGGGATCCTTGACAAGGCCGGTAAGGCCGCCAAGGCTGGTTTGGCCGAAGGATAAAGAAATGGACATTGAGACCAATATGAGAAAGGGCAGAAAGTGCTTTTGCATCGTGAAGCTAAAGGTTGGGACGGGCTCCACTCATTCGGGTTGCGTCACCACGCGAAGTGGATTGTAAAGATTCCTAAAGCGTGGAATGGTACGGTGAGTTTGATGTTGATGAGATTCGCGATTCTGCTCGCCTTGGTGGCGACACAATTGTTGGGACAGCGAGTGATTTTTGATGGGCAGGAGCTTTGGACCGTGCGGACTGCTCGCGCCGGCTTGAGTCCGCAGGACCGAGCCACTGATGTCATCGAAAGCCTCGAGCACCTCGCGAACGACAAGCGCCGCAATCTCGATGACGCTCGCGAAGTCACACTGCCATCGGAAAACATCTTACTCGTCGGTCGGCTTTATCTTTTCTCGGTAACCGAGGAAGATGCAAAGACTGAGGGCCGCGACCGCAACCAGCTCTTTGCAGAACGTCGCAAGATCGCCCTCGATGCCATACGGCAATATCGCGAGAAGCGCACATGGACGGAGATCGCCAAGTCCGCCGGATTGTCGTTGGCCACGCTTGTTGGTGTCGTGTTGCTGTGGGTGGCGCTGTCGGCCGTTTATCGCAAGCTGTCACGAACGGCCCGCATTATCTTGACGTTGCGCAAGCGACGCGGCAAGCTCGCTTCGTACGTACGCGTGTTTGCCGGACCACTGAATCTTGTGGTCAGCTTTATCCTTTTAGGCGGCTATATCCTGACGGGGATTGCTTTGACGCTGACGGCATTGTCCTACGTGCTTTCGCTGTTTCCGGCAACGGCACCTGTGGCAGGCGTGGTTGCTTCGAGCGCTTGGGAAATCCTGCGACGCGTGGTGCTGAACGTCGTCGAATACCTTCCCAATCTGCTGGTGTTGATTGCCGTATCTGTCTTTACCTACGGCTTGATCCGCATCGCGCAAACGCTGGCTCATGCCATTGCCACTGGAGCAATCACCATTCGTGGCTTTCACCGCGAATGGGCGCTACCGTCATATGACCTGGTTCGAATCCTGCTGATCCTGTTCGGCCTTGTGGTTGCGTTCCCCTATTTGCCCGGTGGCGAGTCACCCGCATTAAAGGGGGCTTCCATTTTTATTGGTGTGCTGGTTTCGCTGGGTTCGGGTTCAGCCATGGGCAACGTGGTGGCAGGGGTCATTCTCATCTACATGCGTCCATTTCGCGTCGGAGATTTCGTCAAGATCGGCGAGAGTACAGGTGAAGTGATCGACCGCTCGCTATTGGTGACGCGCATTCGCACCACCAAAAATGTTGAAGTGATTGTTCCCAACAGTACTGTGCTGGGGGCACAGATCGTCAACTATAGTGGCCTGGTACAGGGCAATGGGATGATCCTCAACACAACCGTTACCATCGGATATGAAGTTCCTGCTCACAACATCGTCGATGCGTTGATTCGAGCGGCGCTCAAGGTGGAAGGGCTCAAGGCTGACCCCAAGCCGTTCGTCCTCCAGACATCGCTTAACGATTCTCATATCAGCTATGAGATCAATGCCTACACGGAATACCTCTTCAAAATCGGACCAGCACCATCCCAGCGGAAGAGCAGGAAGCCCCGGTGCCACCTCGTTAGCTCCAACTCGTGCGTTCGCTCCACCTGCGCGTCCGTCATGCCGGGCCACAGCGGCAGGCTCAGCACGCGC
>CAZBTA010000056.1:0-24401 GCA_964494515.1 uncultured Bryobacter sp. | reverse complement strand
TGCCGGCCATTTACAGCGATCTGCACCGCAAGATTCATGAAGAGTTTGATCTTGCGGCCATTGAGATCATGTCGCCGACGTATCTTGCGATGCGAGATGGCAACCGCTCCACCGTCCAGGTTGTCCGCGAACTCGAGCCTTGAGCTATTCTCTTGAAATGCTGGACCGGAGAGGTTTTCTTCAAGTACTGGGTGCCGGGGCATCCCATGCTTTCGCGCAGGCGCCGTCTGACCCATCAACCCTCAGTCTGACCGAGGTGGCGGGTCGTATTCGCAGCGGCCAACTCAAACCCACGCAACTGGTGGAGGCATGTCTCGACCGGATCAGCATCTATCAGCCCAAGGTGAATGCCTTCATCACCGTCTTGCGCGAGTCAGCGATGGCACAGGCACGAGCCGCCGAGGCCGATCTCAAAGCCGGGCGCGCCCGCGGCGCTCTGTTCGGGGTCCCCATTGCTCTCAAAGACAACATCGATACCGCCGGCATTCGCACCACGGCGGCCAGCGCCGTCTTTGACAACCGAGTTCCCACCGAAGACGCCGAGGTAGCACGAAAGCTGAAGGAAGCAGGCGCCATTCTGCTTGGCAAACTGAACCTCCATGAATTCGCCTTCGGTGGCACCAGTGTCACCAGCTACTTTGGCCCCGTGCGCAATCCCTGGAATTTGGCTCGCCACCCTGGCGGTTCCAGTGGCGGCAGCGCGGCAGCCGTAGCGGCTGACCTTTGCTTTGGTGCCCTGGGCACAGACACGGGCGGCAGCATTCGTACCCCGGCCAGCTACTGCTCGATCGTCGGCCTCAAGCCCACTTATGGCCTTGTCTCGATTCGCGGCATTGTGCCTCTTGTGTTGTCGCGGGATCACTGTGGCCCCATGACGAAAACCGTTGCCGACGCCGCTCTCATGCTGGGCGTCATGGCCGGGTATGACAATCTCGACATCACCAGCGTAGAGCACGCCAAAGAAGACTACACCTCGCAGTTGGTGCAATCGGTCAGGGGCCTGCGTATCGGTGTTCCCCGTGTGCCCTATTTCGATCACGTCGATGGCGATGTGGCACGGGCTGTAGAGGCGGCCATCAATCGCATCGCCGGCATGACGGCAGCTGTCAAGGAAGTCCATCTACCCAGTTCACGTGAAGCCTCGGCGCCCGGAGAGGTGAACGCTTATCACGCGGAGTACTTCTCGCGCAATCCAGGTCTGTATCAGATCCCAACGCGACGCTCGCTGGCCGGAAACCGTGATGCGCGGGCTGTGGATTACATCCAGTCGATGTGGAAACAACAGTTGTTACGTCGCACGATTGACGACGCTTTCCGCAAGCAGGAAGTGGATTTGATGGTGCTGCCAACGCGGCGCCGCACCCCCCGCACCGTGGTGACCTCGATCAAGCGGGAAGAGAGTGAGAAGCCTCGCAATCCCGAGCTCGAGAACACAGGTGACTTCAACGCATTCGGGATTCCAGCCATGAGTGTTCCCTGCGGATTTGGCAATGGCGACATGCCGATCGGGTTAATGATTGTCGGGCCACGCTTCAGCGAAGGCCAGGTACTTGCATTGGGCTCCGCCTATGAGCGCGTCACCGAATGGCACTTGCGCAAACCCCCACTGCGGCCTGATACGCCGGTGCCACCGCTGGACAAGACTGACGACGATTGAGCGGCTACCAGGTGACCAGGGTCATGAAGTCTGTCAGGTAGCGTCGCCACACCAGCCAGGTGTGCGCACCCTCAGTCTCAATGTACTTGTGGGTGATGTTCTTGCTTTTGAGAAATTCGACGAACTCATGATTGTTCTTGAGCAGGAAGTCGTTCTTACCGATGGCAATCCAGAGCAGCTTGATCCGGGCATTGTCTTTCTCGCTAAGAGCCGCCCAGACTTCTTCCTTCTTGCCCGCCAATTGAGGTGCGGCCGACATCGCGCCGATCCAGGCGAACTTGTCGAGGTTTCGCAAGCCGATGTACAGCGTTTCGCCGCCACCCATTGAGAGGCCCGAGATAGCCCTCTCATTCGGCTTCGCGCTGAACTTGTAGTGCTTACCAGCAAGCGGCAGCACTTCTTCAAGCAGGTTCTTCTCAAACAGCTCGGTGTTCTTTACAAAGTTGCCATCCTTGCGCACATCTCCCTTGCGCAGCTGCTCCACCGTAAGCCCATAACCGAGGGGCATGATCGCGATGAAGGGCTTCTTGCCCGAGGCGATCAGATTGTCAAAGATCAGGTTCGCTTTGCCCACCGTCGTCCAGCCATCGGCAATGTCGCTGTATCCATGCAAGAGCACAAGAAGCGGATACGTCTTGCCGGGCTGATAGCCCGGAGGCGTGTAGACGTAGAAGTCGCGGTTCTCGTTCACGACAGCCGAATGGTAGAGATGGCGATGCACGGTGCCATGCGCAATATCGGTAAACTCCCAAGGCTGGGGCTTCTCGCCCGGCACGAGCACCATATTGCTGGGGTTGAGCGCGTTGGACTTCATATCTCCATTGAGCGGATCGACCATGCTCACATCGTCAACGCGGAACGTGTAGCCATAAATGTCTGGCATAAGCGCTGGCGTGGTCACGGTCCAGACATCCTTCTCGCCCTTGGTCATGGCAAAGCGCTGACCGCTCTCAAGCGAGACTTCAACCTTCAACGCATTAGGAGCGCGAAGATTGAATGTCACCGTCCGATTCGGGTGAACAATGGGCGACAGAATCTGCTGGCCATACAAGCCAAGGCTGACAAACAGGATGAGGAGAAAACGCATCACGAAAAGCATATCGAAACTCGGGTAGTACTGGGCCAGCCATCTGCCTGGAATCCTTGCCATGACAGTCCTGCATTTCATATTGTTAATGGCTATGCGCAGATTATTAATAGCCGCCGGGGCACTGTTGTGCCTGGCGGTAGCGGGTTCGGCCCAACCCTGGAACTTCACTGCAGGTGATGACGTGAAATGGAATCGCATCACCGGGGCCGGCAATTATGTTTTCGGAACCGATGGTGGCATGTATGCTCTCGAGGTGAGCACCGGCAAGCTGCTCTGGAAGCGGGAAGACTTGAAAAAGATTCCCGAAACAAATGTGGAAGAAGTACCCGGCGCGCCGGTGCTTCTGGTTGCCCAGACGGAAGGCGCCATCATGACCAAAGCAAAGCTGTTCGCAGTCAACCAGCAAACCGGCGAAACAGTTTGGGAAAGCGACAAGTTGCGGGGAACCGTTGCGGACCTTGTTCCTGCTTATTCGCAGAATGCCGTGATCCTGGTAGTCAACGGCATGAAGGACAACAAGGCGGGCGTTTTTCTCACCAGCTTCGAGCTGCCCACGGGCAAGGTGCTCTGGGAAAGCGAGTTTGGCGACAAGGTGGATCTCTACACGGCCGAGGGCTCTGGGCGCTTTATGCCGAAGATGGATTTCAGCGGTCATGCCAATCCAACCATCGATGGGGATGACCTCTACCTGCCTTATGCGGGCCTTCACAAGTTCGACCTGAAGACAGGCAAGCTCTACTGGAAGCAGAAATTTGACGTTACCGAGAAGGCATATAAGAAGACGAACGCCTCTCCGGTGGTTTTGGGCAATCTTGTGTACACCTCCGCCAAAGGCAAAATCCTGGCCTTTGATCGAGCCACGGGCGCGCCCAAGTGGACGAGCCAAGACTATGGTGCGGCGATTCCGGAAATGCTGGTTACCGAAGGAATGGTCTACGGCCGCATGGGGGGCACGTTTGCCGCGAGCATGTCAAAGGTTTACGAGTTGAAGAAGCCACTTGGCGTAGTGGCACTCGACGCGAACACGGGGCAGATGAAGTGGCGCTTCGATGATGCGAAGGAAGGCATCACCAACTTCCACCTCGACAAAACCAACAACGTGATCCTGCTCGCCGATTCCAAAAAGCTGTTCGCTCTGGCGCTGAATGGATCCGGCAACGATGTGAAGCCGGTTTTCCAGTTGCCCCTCGAGTTCAAGTTCAAGCAGGGCAAAGGTAAGGCCATCGCCAAGGGCATGGGCAAGTTTGCCATGGGTGGGCTAAGCGCCATGGCGAAGAAGGACAAGAGCCTCGAGGATCCGCCACTTGCAATTGTTCCGCGAGAAGACGGCACCGTTGTTGTGCGTGGCAGCAACCATCTCCTGAAATTCGACCCCAAGTCCAGACAAGTGGCTTATGCCAACGAATTCAAAGCGCCGGGCGCCAGTGGCTGGCAGAAGTTCAACACAATCGCCGCCTTCGCGATGGCCTACACCGCGAATACGGCTCGTGCCGCCAGCTCATATGCGGGCACCTATGAGAACACCTGGGCCAACAATGCCCGTCAGCAGAATATTCAGATGCTGTTCAACACCATGCAGAAGCGCTACAAGGCCACCGCCGCTGGGCAGACTCATGTCTACCTGCTGACTGAGCTTGAGAACGAAGAAGGCAAGGGACCAGGAATCATTGGAGTCAATCTGGATACGGGCGAAGTGGAAAAGGATGCGCTGATCAAGGATCGTGAGCCGGTATTCGCCGTCGACGAAGTGAATGGAATTCTCGTTCGCACCCACAAGAGCGGAAAGGATGTTGTGGGTCAGCGGATTCAGTAGTCCATCTCGGACAGTTTGCGAGTCGCCAGTGAAAATCTGGCGACTTTTGTTTTTTAGTGAAACCTTTGACAACCACCTGCATCCTATTTGTTGACACTGTCAACTATGGCAATCACAACCCTACTACTCGGTCTGGTCATGGCCAGCGACCTTACTATTGAAATCAAAGGCGTCGGCACGCCCAAAGGCGATGTCGGATGCGCACTGTTCTCACAAGCCCAGGGCTTTCCCATGGACCGGGCTACCGCGAAATTGCAGAAACATCCCGCCAAAGCAGATGGCAACACCTGCGCTTACACCAATCTGCCTGCCGGCCGATATGCGGTGGCCGTCTCTGTCGACCGTAACCAAAATGGCAAGACAGACAAGAATTTCATCGGAATACCAACCGAAGAATGGGGCGTGAGTAATGGCGTGCGGCCCAAAATGCGAGCCCCCAACTTTGAAGAGGCCGCCTTTGAACTCAAGGAAGGAGAGAAGAAGACAATGGTGATCGAGGTTGCCAAATGAGCGCTTTTGCGCACCAGTACGGGCCCTGGGCGGTGGTTACCGGGGCCTCCGATGGATTGGGCCGCGAACTGGCAATACTTCTCGCAAAACGCAGTATCAAGTTGGTGCTCGTAGCGCGACGCCTCGAAGCGCTCGAAGATCTGGCCCGTTCTCTGCCGGTAGAATCTGTAATCCTCCCGGCGGACCTCGGTCTCGCCAGCGGGCGGCAAGCGGTAATAGAACAAACCCGGTCGCTCGATGTGGGTCTGCTTGTGAACGCGGCGGGCTTTGGCTCCGCCGGGCCGTTACTCGATACCCCCACAGCCGTCGACCTTGATATGGTTGAGGTCAACTGCAAGGCAACGCTCGAGCTCACACACGAGTTTGGCCGCCGCATGAAGCAACGCGGACGTGGCGGCATGATTCAGTTCGCCTCGATTGTCGCCTATCAGGGCGCCGTGCGAGCAGCCAATTATGCGGCCACCAAGGCTTATGTCCTCAGCCTGGGGGAAGCCCTGCATGAAGAGCTCGCGCCCCACGGCATCGACGTTCTCACCTGCTCTCCCGGCCCAACGGATACCGGCTTCGGCAAGCGTTCGGGAATGCGCCTCACCAATGCAGAATCGGCCGCCATGGTGGCCGCCGACATCCTCGCCGCCCTGGGCAGGAAATCCACTGTCATCCCTGGCATCAAAGCGAAGATTCTCTATGCGGCGCTCATGACGGCGCCAAGATTTTTACGGGTAAAAATCATGAAGGCTGCAATGGCGGGCATGACTTAGGCGATGCTGTAAAGATGAGCGAGCTACGGGATGCCTGTGTCAAAGAAGCCCTGCGATTGATCAATGAAGTCGGCGTTGAAAAGTTGAGCATCCGCGAAGTGGCCCGTCGTCTCGGAGTATCACACCAGGCCCCTTACAAGCACTTTCCCAGCTCCGATCATCTGCTCGCCGAGGTCCTGCGCCAGGCATATCTCAGTTTTGGTGAATACCTGCGGTCCCGTTCTGTTGGCCCCGATCCGGAAACGCGCATGAAGAATCTCGGCATTGCCTATTACGAGTACGCCATGAAGCACCCGGCCAACTATCGCCTGATGTTCTCCACGCCATTGCCGGACGCCACGCAACACCCCGAGATGCTGGCTGAGGCCAAAACAGCTTTCGGCATTGTGCTCGAATCTCTGGCGGCCGAGCGGGGCAAAGTGCAGGATCGTGTCGATCAACTCGACGCGCTGTTCATCTGGGCAGCGCTGCACGGCTTGGCCACCATCATGAAATCACCGATGCTCAAGGAAATCGGCCTCGGCAAGGCTGCCATCGCAGATGTCCTGCCTCATGCGCTCGGAAGGATCAAGACCGGCATCCACAACTAGCGATGCCAGATCTGGTCCATATTGTGATTGATATTGGCGGCGCTTTCGTACTTGTTGGCGAAGTTGATGAACACCTCGGTGTAGGAATCAAACTCACCCGGATCATGCACGGTAAACCACGTGCCAAAAACCGAACCATCGCCGTAGATTTCTGTCACCACCCGAATGTGCAGAAACGGCGTTAGCGCAACCACCCCAAGCGCTCCGTAACGCTGCATCATCTGCCGCCACCCGATCACCGTAAAGCTCATGGGCGGGGCCACGTGCAGACCAATCGCCCGCGTGTAGCGGCCGGTATCCTGCGGTGGCAGGCCCTGATTCGTCTGGTAGAGATTGAGGTAGCCATAGCCGGGATCATTGGTGTCCGCACGGCGCATGATGGTTTCGATCTGGTAGGAACGCTGATCCCGAGCGCCGCTCAGCATCGTTCCTGCCGCCGTCCAGCAAACCATATTGGTGGGTTGCATCACGTGATCGATCGGTTCGACGGTTGTCGTGAAATCAGGTCCGGGACGCTCAGAGGAATCAATGATGTGATTCAACCGGCGCAGCGTCTGGCCGTGAACATCAATCCGCCCATCCGGGGTGATTACGCGGTCGAGTTGTATCGCCTGGAAGTCATCGATGGCAGTCTTCGTGAGATCGCCACAGATTCCGTCTACCGCAAGCGGCGTGTTCGGTCCGCCCCAGCGTGTGGGAACACGGTTCAGCGATTCCTGCACCTTGCGCACATCATGCGCGTGATTGCTGCCTGATCGGCCAACGGATCCACTCAGTCTTATGCTCAACTCAACCCTCCATTCACTTTTCTATAGCGGCAATAGCGCGCAAACTGGTCCATAAATCACGCTTTATCGTAGCGGATGATCCCTGTCAGCGCGAGAGCAAACGTAATGGACCATGGCCCGATCACAACGTACCGGGCGTAAACGGTAAGAGTTCCGAGAAACCGGAGTGTTTCAACGGCCAGGCGATCTTCGAAGAAGGCAAGAAAGGTGGCAATGCCGGCAATCAACAGGACCTGCGGAAGCGCCAGGTACAGCGCGATCGTGAAGCGTTCATCCCTCGTCAATTTGCGTCGCAAAGGAAGTAGCAATCCTGCCAGAGGACGATTAAACAGGCGCGGCACCATCACCCACTGCAGCACGAAGAATATTGCGTCCCCAGCCCAGCCCAACTCGCGTGACCATGGCTGACGAAATGCCATCGGATCATAGCGCAGCAACAGAATCACCTGCACCATGACCACCAGCAACAACCCCGGCCAACTCACGGCCCACCAGGCAGCGAAGCTCTGCCGCCAGGTCATCGTCAGGCCAGAATCTCGCTCACCACACGTGCAGGGAACTGATCCGTCAAACGCTCTTCGAGCCCATGCCGCTTGAACACGAGATCACGATAGTTCATGCCCAGCAGATGCAGAATCGTGGCATGAAAGTCATGCACGCTCACCTTGTCCTGCTCGGCCTTGAAGCCAATATCATCCGTGCCACCGTGCACATAACCGCGCTTCAAGCCACCTCCCGCCATCCATACGGTGAACCCGTTCGGCCCATGGTCTCGCCCGGCGGTCTTGCCGGTGCCGCCCTGGCTCATCGGCAGACGGCCAAATTCCCCGCCCCATACCACCAGCGTGGAATCGAGCAAGCCGCGCTGCTTTAAATCTTTCAGTAGCGCCGCCGCTGGCTTATCCGTCTTGCGACAAGCGTAGCTGAGCGAGTCTTCCAACTTGTCGTGCGAGTCGAAGATCTGACTCTCGATATAAAGCTGGACAAAGCGCACGCCACGTTCCACCAGCCGGCGCGCCATCAGACAACGCTTGCCATAGCTCGCCGTCGCCGAATCGTTCAAGCCATAAGCCTCACGTGTCGCCTCCGACTCCTGATTCACATCGAGCGCATCCGAGGCGGCCATCTGCATGCGTGCCGCCAGTTCATAGCTCGAGATCCGCGCATCGAGCTCCGGCTGGTGGGGCCGGGCATTGCGATGGGCGGCGTCGAGCTTGCCAAGCAGGCTTCGTTCTGCCTCCACCAATGGTGTCGGGATCTCCTTGCGCGGCTCGAGGTTCAAGACCGGCGGGCCTTCGGCGCGAAAGCGCGTGCCCTGATAGATCGGCGGCAGCCATGCGGATTGCCAGTTTGAAATGCCATTGATTGGCAAGCCCTTGGGGTCATCGAGCACAACATACGCGGGCAGATTCTGATTCTCGGTGCCAAGCCCATAAGCCACCCAGGATCCAATCGCGGGCCGCGTGGCAATGGTGCGTCCGGTATGCATCAGAAACAGGGCAGGCTCGTGATTGGCGTGCTCGCCATACATCGAGCGGATAAACGTGATGTCATCCACACAACCGGCCAGATGCGGCAACGCGCTCGACACCGGTATGCCGGCCTTGCCGTGATTCTTGAACTCGAAAGGGCTCGGCATCAAGACACCTGGCTTGTCGCCGTTTGAAATCGCAAAGCTCAACTCACGGCTCGGAGCCGAGCCAGCCAGCCGCGTCAGTGTTGGCTTGGGGTCAAACAGATCCACCTGGCTGGGGCCACCATTCATGAAGAGTTGAATGACTGCTTTAGCCTTCGGCGCAAAGTGAGGCGCCTTCGGCTTGAGGTCATATACGCCTGATGCGGAAGCGTCCTGAGCCACCAGCGAAGCCAGCGCGGCACCATGAAGGCCATTCGTAATGGTGTTGAAGAAATCGCGACGAGTGCGGTTTGACATCCTGGTGATCCTCAATCGATAAAGCTGAATTCAGCCGAGTTCAATATCGCGTGGCAGAGATTGGCGAGCGCCAGCCAGTTGGCCTGCGTGGCCACAGGTGCTTCCTGATGATCCTGCTTCAGTCGCGCCGGCCATTCTTTTTCAAACTGCTCAAGGGCGCTCAACGCCAGGTCCATCTCGGTAGCCGTTGCCTGACGCGCATACGCCCGCAAATAAAGATTATTCACCTGCTCCCGGCGACTCGCGCCATGCTCGTCGATCAAGCGGCCAGCCAGATAACGAGACAATTCCCACGCATGCGAGCCATTGAACAGATGCAGCGCCTGGGTGGCAACGTTTGACTTGCGCCTCTCGGTGCAATTCGGTGTCATGGCCGGCTGGTCAAAAGCATCGAGCAGTGACACGGGCGTCTGCCGGCGTTTCAAAGTGTAGATACTGCGACGGTAGCCATTAGCGCCCACCTTCACCAGCACCTCCTTATCCTCGGTGAGTCGCGTTTCGGCGGGAGGGCCGAATGCCACATCATCCAGTCGTGAACTGGCAAGCAACAGCGAATCATAAAGCGTCTCGGCATCCATGCGCTGCAGCGGCATACGGCTCACCAGGGCATTCTCCGGATCCACAGCCAGCAACGCCTCCGACACCGCTGATGACTGCCGGTAAGCCTGGCTCGTCACCATCAGGCGATGCATCGCCTTCATGCTCCATCCCTGCGCCACAAATTCGGTGGCCAGATAGTCAAGCAACTGCTGGTTGGCTGGCGGCAAACCAGAGCGGCCAAAGTTGGCAACAGTTGGCACAATGCCACGACCGAAGTGGCGCATCCACATCTGGTTCACGGCCACGCGAGCCGTAAGCGGATGGTTCGGTTGCGTCAGCCATTCGGCCAGCGCAAGGCGACGGCCGGAAGTCTCCGGATAAGGCGCCTCAATCTTGAACGGCTTTAGTGAGGCATGGCGCAACACCTGTGGCACATTTGGTTCCACCGGGTCTCCAAAGCTCACCGGATCCCCCCGACGCAACAGATACGATTGGCTCGGCTCGGCATTGTCACTCAGGATGCGGGTATGGGGCCGGGGCTTTAGCTTGCCGCGCAATTCATTCCGTTCCTTGCGCAGCGCCTCGAGTTTCTCGGCGGGTGGCTTGGCGGCAATGGCTGCCTCCACGCGCTTGAGCTCCATCTCAATCGGGCCGTTCACTTTCTCTACGGCGGCGATCTCATCGGCCAGGGCCAGCGATTGCTCCCGCTTGTTTGGCGAGCGCCATTCATAGGGGTCATACGAGCCCTGCAGGATCGCGCTGAGGCGATAATAATCACGTTGCGGAATCGGGTCGTACTTGTGGTTGTGACACCGCGCGCACCCGATGGTAAGACCCATCACACTCGAAGCGAGCACTTCGGTCTCATCTGCCAGCACGTTCATGCGCTCAGCGATCAGGCCGCGCTCATTGGAGTTCGTTGGGTCAGGCGTGGTCCGCAAGAACCCGGTAGCCGCTAATCGATCGATCACTTCCTGGGGCGCTGCGCCATTCATCTTGCGCCAATCATTCGACAGCTCATCGCCCGCCAACTGCTCTTTGAGGAACTGGTTATATGGCTTGTCAGCGTTCAAGGCCCGGATCACATAGTCGCGATAACGCCACGCATAACGCCTCACACCGTCGTCCTGCCCGAATCCCTCGCTATCGGCATAACCAGCAAGATCGAGCCAGTGCTGCCCCCAACGCTCCCCGTAACGCGGGCTTGCCAGCAGTCGGTCCACCAATTGCTCATAAGCATCTGGCCGCTTGTCGCTCATATAAGCTGCTACTTCGGCTGGCGTTGGCGGCAGGCCGGTGAGATCAATGTAAACACGGCGCAGAAGACTATGCCGGGGCGCCTCCGCGTTGTAGCTCAGGCTCTTTGCTTCGAGCTTCTCGAGCAAGAAGGCATCAATCGCGTTTCGCACCAGCCTGGCATTCTTAACCTTGGGAACCACCGGCGCTACCGGTGGCTGGAAGGCCCAGAATTCGCGGTCCTTATCCTTGATGGCATCAGCATCAGCCGCAATCGCGGCAGCGGGCTGGGCGCCGCTGGCGATCCAGGCCCGAATCTTGTCTACCTCGCCATCCGTTGGCAGTTCGATCGCAAGTTGCTTGGCCTCGCGTGCTGGGGGCATTTCGCCTTTCACGATCCGTGCGAGCATCAGGCTTTCATCCGGTTTGCCGGCCACCAGCGCTGGGCCAGATTTGCCACCCTTCAGGCGCGACGCCACGGTCCGCAGGTCAAGGCCACCGGCTTGCCTGGCAGCGCCATGACACGCCACACATCGCGCCTGGAGAATGCCACGGATCTCATGCTCGGTAACGCTCGCCGTCTGCACAGTTTGGGTGCCATTAATCCATAGACGGATTTGATCAATCTCCGCATCGTTCAGCTTCTCTTTGCCGGGCGGCATCTGTCGCGTAACGATCTTGTCGATCAACAAGCTCTTCGCCGCATCGCCCGGCACAATGGCCGGCCCCGATTCCCCGCCCTTCAGCAGCGCCAGTTCGTTGGCTAGTGAGAGCTTGCCCAGTGTCACTTTTTCGTTGTGACACCCAGCACAGCGCGCATTGAATATCGGACGTATCGAATCAAAAGTAGGCGCGGCCGCCAATGGCAGAGCGAGCAGCAGGAGTGTGGGGTACAGACGGCGCATCAGAGATTGAATTTCATTTAGCTTATCGAAATCGCGGGAACTTTTTCGCTTTGTTGCGTCTATGCAGAGTGATGAAAGCTTTGGTTGCTTTGGCGCTCGGCGCCCTGATGGGCATGGCCCAGACTTTTGATGTTGCTACGGTGAAGCCGAATTCGTCGGATGATCGGCGCGTAATGATCCAGTTCCAGCCCGGCGGTCGCTTCGTCGCAACAGGTGTATCACTCCGCATGCTGATTACGATCGCCTATGACATCCGCGAGTTCCAGTTGAGCGGCGGCCCGGCGTGGATCAATGATGACCGCTACGACATCAACGCCAAGTCTGAGGCCCTCGAGACCGGTGGTCGTCCCGATATGGCGCTGATTCGCAAGACCATGCAAAACTTTCTTGCCGAGCGATTTGGCCTGAAGGTGAAGAACGAAACACGCGAAGGCAGCGTGTTCCATCTCGTCGTCGCCAAAGATGGCCACAAGCTCAAGCCCGCTGAAGCTACCTCACGCGACAACCAGCAGATCCGCATGGGTCGGGGCCAGATCACGGCAAGTGGGATTGATATGGCGACTCTCGCTCGTCAGGTGGGCATGGAAGTGCAACGCCCAGTCATCGACAAGACGGATGTGGCCGGCCTGTATGTGATCGACCTGCGTTACACCCCCGAACCACGCGGCGGCATTGCGCCGCCCTCGCCTGACGCATTGGCCGGAGCCGGCCCCAGCGGCCCCACCATTTACACAGCCCTCCAGGAGCAACTCGGCCTCAAGCTGGAATCCGCCAAGGGCCCCGTCCCTATGTTGATTGTCGAGGCCGCCAACAAGCCAACTGACAACTGATCCGCCGTCTCGTCACAAATTGCTGGAACAACATCCGGACCTGTCGTAGCATCTACTACAAGCGTAGTAGAACAACATGAACATTCCCCGACTCAGCAAGCTCGAGCTCGAAATCATGGAGCAACTCTGGACACGCGGCAACTTATCGATTCGCGAGATTCAGGAACACATGACGGGCGACCCGGAACCGGCCTACACCACCGTCCAGACGATGGTTTACCGGCTTGAAGAAAAAGGCGTGCTCAAGCGTCAACGCAAGATTGGCAATGCCCACATCTTCGCCGCTACCGTCGACAAGCATGAAGTGCGTGGCAAGCTGCTTGACGAGTTGCTCGCCCTGTTTGGTGGCAAGCCGCAGCTTGTTATGTCGCATCTGGTCGAGACCGGAAAGCTCACTCTCGAGGATGTCGAGAGCGCCCAATCGCTGTTGACCCAGCGCAAGAAAGGAGGCAAGCGATGAACGCGGTTCTCAATCATCTGTGGCAGTCATCGCTTGTGGCCTTGGTGCTTTCCGGGGCGGCAATGCTGTTGCGCAATCAGCCGGCGCGGATCCGGTTCTGGTTATACTTTGCAGCGCTGCTGAAGTTTTTCCTTCCGTTCGAGTGGCTGATGTGGCGCATGGCCAGCGCCCCGGTTGAGAAGTTCACTACCCCCATCACCACCGCTGTCGTCACCGAGCAACTCACCACGACTTTCGCACCCATCCCGCGAGTCGAAGTGACCCACGATCATTGGATGCTCACCATCTGGATTGTTGGCGGCGCGCTTCTCGCGCTCCACTGGCTGCTTGGCGTCTGGCGCATGGCGCGCATTGCGGATCGCGCGGAGACGCTACGCCACATCGGCCGCATTCGCCTGTTACGCACCAACGCAAAGATCGAGCCCGGCGTCTGGGGCATCTTCAAGCCCGTCGTATTGCTGCCGCATGGTCTCGAGCAAAGATTGACCAGCGAACAGTACCGCGCGGTGTTGCGTCATGAGTTTGCTCACATCCGCCGCAGCGACAATCTTCTTGCCCTGCCTCAACTTCTGGTGCAGCTTGCCTTCTGGTTCCACCCGCTCGTCTGGTGGTTGGGCGCCAAGACACTGGAGGAACGCGAGAGGGCTTGCGACGAAGCCGTCGTCTCCCAACCCGAGGTATACGCAGAAGGCATTTTGAACGTCTGCCGCTACTACCTCGAGTCGCCAACCCCGTTGACCGCAGGAGTCACCGGCGCCGGGCTCAAGCAGCGCATCCGCGAGATTCTGACGCCGCGCCTGCTTTCACCTCTCAACACGATGCATCGTTTGGCGCTGGCAACGGCGGGAGCCATGCTGTTGCTATGGCCCGTGGCGATCGGCTACCTGCGCGCTCAAACGCTGCCACCCGAGCCACAGTACCGCTTTGAAGAGGCCGTGATTCGCAAGGGCGATCCCAGCGCCAGAGGTGTGCGCATCGGTCCCGGGCCGCAACGTGGCATCCGGACCCAGAACACGACGGTGATCGACCTGATTCGCTTTGCATTCGAAGTGCAGAGCTACCAGATTGTGGGTGGGCCCAAGTGGGTGCAGGACGAGCGCTTTGACATCACTGCGTCCGCCGATTCCGAGCCCATCCAACCCAGCCCCGACATGCCTCGCAGCAAGATGGAGGAGATGTTCAGCCGCCAGCGTCAGCGCATGCAGGCGCTGTTGCGCGATCGCTTCGGCCTGGTGCTTCGTGCGGATGAACGCGAAATGCCCATCTTTGCCCTCGTCGTGAGCAAGCGTGGGATCAAGTTCAAGCCCACGGACGGCAATCCCAAGGACGGACGCGGCTTGTCGGTCAACCCCGGGCGCCTACAAACCCGAGGTATGACCCTGAGCGATCTCGCACGTGGCTTGGCAGGGGTGACGGGGAAACCGGTTGTGGACCAAACCGGCCTCGCCGGTGAGTTCGATATCACCATCGAGTTCGCTCCCGACGATTCCCCCGACGCGGGCAAGGGGTCCATTTTCACCGCCATTGAAGAACAGGCAGGCTTGCGGCTCGAATCCAAGCGCGGCAAGGCTCCCGTCTTCGTTATTGAAAAACTCGAGAAACCAACGGAGAACTAGTGGATGCAGTGGATTCTGATCGTGGCGATGCTTGCCGCGGATCATCGAGGTGTGGTTCTGTTTGGCGGCTTGCCAGTGCCTGGCGCAAGCGTATCCGCCCAGCGCGATGGCGCCAAGGCCAACGCCATCACCGACGCGGAGGGTAGATACCTCCTTCGCGACCTTGCTGACGGCGACTGGAAGATACGCGTCGAGATGCAAATGTTCCAGCCGGTCGAAGCCATGGTCAAGGCAGGCGCCACCGACACCACGTGGAATCTCGAGCTCGCGCCGCCACCGGCCGTCAAGCCTGCCACCGGTCGTTTTCAGAAAGCCGAAGTCAGCCTCAAGGCCCCAGCCAAGCCGACCCGCAAAGCCGAGCCCGACCCGCAAGCAATTGCCGAGTTGCAGCAACGTTCTGCTGATGGTCTGCTTATCAACGGCAGTGTTAACAATGGCATCGCCAGTTCGTTTGCCCAACTGCCCGCCTTCGGCAACAACCGTCGCGGCCAGCGCAGCTTGTACAACGGCAATCTGGGCCTGCTGCTCAATCGAGCCGCCTTTGACGCCCGGCCCTTCTCGATCACCGGGCAGAATACGCCCAAACCCGCCTACGGTCGCCTCGAGGGTTTCTTCAACTTTGGCGGACCTCTCGTGATCCCCGGTCTGATCAAGCGCAATGGTCCGCAGTTCAGCATCAACTACCAATGGGTCCGCGCCACCCGGGCCACCACGCAGAGCGGCCTTGTCCCCACAGCCGATGAGCGCGCTGGCATTCTCGCGGGCAACCGTGTTCCACAGAGCGAGATCTCACCGCAGGCGCGCACGCTACTGGATCTCTATCCCTTGCCCAACTTCAACAGCAATTCCCGCTTCAACTTCCAGGCCCCTGTCGTCAATGCTCTCCATCAGGACGACCTCCAAACCCGCCTGAGCAAACAGGTCCGCAAGAACTTCTACTCGGGCGCCTTTGCTTGGCAAAGCCGTCGCACCGATCAACCCGATCTGTTCGGTTATCTTGAGCTTGGCCGCCTGCGTGGCTGGAACTCTCGCGCCCAATATCGCCGCACGCCCAACGCTCGCACCTTCGCCAACTTCACCCTCGAAGCCAGCCGCCTTGAAACCGACGTGCTTCCCTTCTTCGCCAACCGCCGCAACATCTCTGGCGAAGCCGGCATCCGCGGCAACGATCAATCTCCGCAAAACTGGGGCCCGCCCTCACTCAGCTTCGCCAGCGGCTACACCAGTATCGGTCAATCCCAATACTCCGCCCAGCGCAATCAAACCATTGGCCTTGGCTTCGATACCTTTCTCAATCGGGGCCGCCACAACTGGCAGTTGGGCTACACCACGCGCTGGCAGCAATTCAATGAGAACACCCAACAGGACGCCCGTGGCTCATTTGCTTTTACGGGATCAAACGATTTCGAAAAGTTCCTCCGCGGCCTTCCGGACGCCAGCAGCATCTCCTTTGGCAACGCTGACAAGTATCTGCGTGGCCGCATCCACGAAGCATTTGTGAACGACGACTGGCGCGTCAATCCTGGCCTCACCATCAATTGGGGCCTGCGTTGGGAATACTGGACGCCCCTCGCTGAGAAGTACGGTCGTCTTGCCAATCTTGTTCCCGCCGCCGGCTTCGCCTCAGCCGCCGCCAGCGTGGGCAACGGCTCGCTGCGCCCGGATCGCAACAACATCGCCCCGCGCCTTGGCATCTCCTGGCGCCCGATGGCCGCTTCTTCAATGGTCATCCGCGCCGGCTATGGCATCTACTACGACACCAGCGTTTACCAGGCGATCAGCCTCCGCATGGCCCAGCAGGCGCCACTCGCCACCAGTTATCGTCTGAGTCAGGGTCCTCTGACACCGCTCACTCTCGCCGATGGCTTCAGTGGCCGGGGCTCAACCCTTGGCACTTCCACCAACTACGCGGTCGATCCCGGATTTCGCATTGGCTATAACCACACCTGGCAAGTCAGCCTGCAGCGCGACCTGCCCTGGGCCCTCCAAATGACGGCCACCTATCTGGGCCAGCGCTCCCTGCGTGCCCAGCAGCAAACTCTGCCTAACACCTATCCCGACCGCGCCATCGATCCGAGCGGCTTTACCTGGCTTACTTCGAACGGCAATGGCACACGCCACTCCGGTCAGATCCAGTTGCGGCGTCGTCTGCGCAATGGCCTTGCCGCCTCTCTTGGTTACACCTGGGCCAAGTCTCTCGACAATAGTCGCGGCATCGCGCAGAACTGGTTGGATCTCGCAGCGGAGAAAGCCCGCTCCAACTTTGATCAACGCCACAATCTCACCGCCACCCTGCAATACACCACCAGCCCGAAAGGTGTGAGCAGGTTGGCTCGCCTCACCCGCGAGTGGACCTTGAGCACGCAATGGAACGCTGGCAGCGGTCTGCCGCTAACGCCGATCCTGCTGCGGCCCGTCAACGGTACTGGCGTCACCGGCACTTTGCGCCCCGATTTCACGGGAGCACCACTTACTGTCCCCGGCCTTAACATCAACCCCGCCGCTTTCCGCGCGCCCGCCCCTGGCGCCTGGGGCAACGCCGGCCGCAACATCATTACCGGCCCATCGCAGTTCGCCATGAACGCCTCGCTCGCTCGCGCCTTCCGCAGCAGCGAACGTCTCAGCTACGACCTTCGTATCGAGGCCACCAATGTCCTCAATACCGTCACTTACCCCAACTGGAACACCGTCCTCGGCAACCTCCAGTTCGGCCTGCCCAATCAGGCCAACCCCATGCGCGGCATGCAAATCGTCGGGAGGATGCGATTCTGATGCGCCTCGTCGTTCTCACCCTCATTGCTCTCACGGCCACGGCCCAATTCAAGAGCACTACGCAACTGGTTGTGGAAACCGTCACCGTCAAGGACAAGTCCGGCAAACCCGTTGTCGGGCTCAAGGCCTCTGACTTCAAACTCACCGAAGACGGCGTTCCGCAAGAAATCAGGTTTTTCGAGTTCCAGCAGCTCAACACCACGCAGGCCACCACTCCGGTCGTGGTCACCGAACGCGCCCAACCCCTTGCCCGGCTCACCCGCGGCGGCATTGCCGACGGCGAAGGCAAGTACCGCGACAAACGTCTGCTCGCTATCTACTTTGACCTGACAGCCATGCAGGTGCCCGATCAATTGCGCGCCTTCGAGGCGGCCCGGTCTTTCGTCCGCAACAAGATGACGGCGGCCGACCTCGTCGCCATCATGAACTATCAGGGCGGCGCCGTGCAGGTGCTGCAGGACTTTACCGCCGATCGGTCCAAACTACTCAGCGTCATCGAAACCCTGATCGTTGGCGAAGACGAGAATGCGCCCGCCGACTCTGGTGATGCCAGCAAGTCCGATACCGGCGCCGCTTTCGGGCAGAACGATTCCGAGTTCAACATCTTCTTCACGGATCGCCAGCTTGCCGCGCTGCAGACAGCCGCCTCCATGCTCGGTCGCCTCAACGAGAAGAAGAGCTTGCTTTACTTCGCCAGCGGCCTCCGGCTCAACGGCACCAACAATCAAGCCCAATTGCAGGCCACCATCCAGACGGCCATTCGCGCCGGCGTTTCCTTCTGGCCTATCGATGCGCGTGGCCTGGTCGCCAGTGCGCCCATGGGCAACGCCACCCAGGGCTCACCGGGCAACATCGGCATGTACACGGGCGCGGCGGCCAATGCCGTCACCAGTAATCTCCAGCGCAGCCAGGACACGCTCTACACACTCGCGGCGGACACCGGTGGTAAGGCCATGCTCGACTCAAACGATCTCGAGCGCGGCATTGTCAACGCGCAGCAATCCGTCGAAAGCTACTACATCCTCGGCTACTACACCACCAACGCGAACGAGGACGGCAAATTCCGCAAGGTCCAGATCACGGTCACCGGCATCGAAGGCGCGGTGCTCGATTACCGCAAAGGCTACTTCGCCACCAAGCGCTTTGAGAAGTTCACCAGCGCTGACAAGGAGCGTCAACTCGAAGATGCCCTTCGCCTTGGCGAACCGATCACCGATCTCACCATTGCCATGGAGGTCAGCTACTTCCAGCTCAATCGTGCCGAGTACTACGTCCCCGTCGTACTCAAGATCCCTGGCAGTGAACTCGCGCTCGCCCGCAAGGGTGGCGCTGAATTCACCCGCATTGATTTCCTCGGTGAAATCAAAGACAGCTACGGCAGCACGATCACCAATCTCCGTGACAAGGTCGACATCAAGCTCACCGGATCCACGGCCGCCGAGCTCAGCAAGCGCCCCATCGAGTACGACACCGGCTTCACGTTGCTGCCCGGCAAGTACCGCATCAAGATGCTCGCGCGCGATGCAGAGACCGGTCGCATCGGCACTTATGAGATCGCCTTCGTGATTCCCAATCTCAATAAGGAGACGCAGCGCATCCCCTTAAGTAGCGTCGTCCTCAGCAGTCAGCGCGTCGAAATGAAGGATGCTCTCTTCAACGCAACAAGAGATAAGGAGAAGGCCGCCCAGCTCACCAATCCCCTTGTGCACGACGGCGTCAAGCTCATCCCCAGCGTCACCCGCGTCTTCCGCAAGACGCGCGAGATGTTCGTCTACCTTGAGACTTACCAGCAGGATTCGGCGGAGACGATCAAGCCCATGTACGCCTACGTGACGTTCTATCGCGGCGCCGACAAGGTTCTGGAGACAACTCCCACGGGCAGCGCTGACGCCAAGCCCGGCCGTCTCAAGGCCGTACCGATAGAAATGCAGGTGCCCCTCGAATCTCTCGAAGATGGCGAGTACCAATGCCAGGTCACGGTCGTTGATCCCCAAGGCAAAAAGACAGCCTTCTGGACTGCTCCGGTGATGGTCATCCCATAGGATGATGAAAGTGTGAGCACCGCAAAGGCAGACGAAGGCGACATCTACCAGCTAATCGGCGAAGAAGGCTTTAACAAGCTGGTAGGCGCGTTCTATCGGCAGGTAGTCGATGACGACATCCTCGGCCCGATGTATCCCCGGCACGACATGCAGGGCGCCGAAGAGCGCCTGCGAGACTTCCTGCGCTTCCGCTTCGGTGGCCCGGCGGATTATCTCGAAAAGCGGGGTCATCCCCGCCTGCGCATGCGCCACATGCCATTTCGCGTCGACGAGAAAGCTCGTGATCGTTGGGTCGAGATGATGGATCGCGCCATCGTTGAGGCCGCCATTCCAGAAGCAGCCGCAGCAACGCTGCGCGATTTCTTCCACCAGACGGCTACTTTCCTGCGCAACGACATCAGCTAGTCTCTAACTTTCGACAGAGGACAAACCACTCTCCAACCATCTACGATGAAGGCGAGTGCAGAGCCCCATGGCATGGTTTCGCGTGGCAAGTATGGTCGCCGGCCTGATGGTCGCGATCATCAACACCATCGGCCATTACCAGCCGTGGATTCTCTGGGTCAATCTCATTCTCGCCATCATCTGGTGCGCTTCCGCCTGGATCCTGCTCGCGTGGCGCGGTCCCCGTCACGGTATCAGCCACACCGCGCTCATCATCGCCGAAGTGCTCTCGAGCATGCTCATCTCGGCCGACCTGTTTGTCATCTCCTTCGCCCACATCCCCGTCTACACGGCCCGCCGCAACCGCTGGCGCAACTGGATTCTGCTCACCCTCTTCAATCTCGCCTATGCCGCCTGGGCTGCCAGCACGGGCGATTTTGAAGTCAGTGAAGCGGTGAACAAAGTTCCCGTCGGCTGGGCGCAGTTGCTCACCACCGTTCAGGTCGTCGTCTTCAGCGGCTTCGCCTACCTCGCCGGTTGCCTCATCGTCATCTTTCAAGAGCGCACGATCGAGCTCGAGCAAGCCCAATCCGCTCTCGCTGCCGCGGCGCGCAACGAAGAACGCCTGCGCATCACACGCGACCTCCACGACACACTCGGCCATCACCTCGTCAGCCTCCAGCTCAATCTTGAAGTTGCCGCACGCAAAGCCCCCGCCGACGTCGCGGGAATCATTGAACGCGCTCGCATCATCACCCAGCTGCTGCTGGCCGACACGCGTGACGTTATTGGCGCCATGCGCGACGATCGCATCGGCGACCTCACCACCGCCATCCGCTCCCTCGGCGAACGTGTGGCGGGCCTCGACCTTTTGCTCGACATCGACACCTCGCTCGACCTGGCCCCAGACCTCAAAGCCATGCTGTTTCATGCTTGCGAAGAAGGCATCACCAACGCACTCAAGCATGGCCTCGCCCACCGCGTCGAGATCCTCATCCGCAAAGAGCGGGCCCGCATTGTGCTTCGCATCACGGACGACGGCGCTGGCTGTGACAAGGCAGCTGCGGGCATGGGCCTTGCCGGCATGCAGAATCGCTTTCTCCACGCGGGCGGCGGCCTTGGCTGGACATCTCAGCAAGGCACCGGCTTCGTTGTCACCGGATGGTTGCCCGCATGATCCGCCTCTACCTGGTCGAAGACGAAGCGCTCATCCGTGCCGCCCTCAGTGAGTTGCTCGCCATGGCCCCCGGCATTGAGGTGATCGGTGCGGCGGGCTCGGGCGAACAAGCACTCGCTGCTCTTGCCACCCTCGATGTGGACATCGTGCTCATGGACGTGCGCCTGCCCGGCATCAGCGGCCCGGAAACTCTCCGCCTCATGCGCGAGCGTGGCCTCAATCCCAAAGTACTGTTCATCACCACCTTTGACGACGATCAAGCCATGATGGAGGCGCTACGCCTCGGCGCTAACGGCTTTCTGCGCAAGGACGTCAGCCTCGAGCAGCTTCGCGAAGCTATCGAGGACGTCATGGCCGGCAAGACAGTCCTGCGCCGCGCGCTCAGCACGCACGGCCTCGATCGCCTCAAGAGCTTGCGGCCCCGATTTGAAAGCAGCGACCTGCCCGAGCCGCTAACCCCGCGCGAAACCGAAGTGCTGCGCTGCATGGCCTGTGGCATGAGCAATCGCGAGATCGGCGCTGTCTTCGGCATGACCGAGGGCACAGTCAAGACTCATGCCTCCACCATTTTTGGCAAACTCGGCGTTCGCGACCGCACCAGAGCCGTATTGCGCGCGCTCGATCTCGGCATCCTGTAAATCGTCCCCGGCCACCGCTCGATCATCCGCGCATCACCCAGTGCCGCCACCACGGTCTTGCCTCCCCGACGCATCCAGTCCAGCACCTGCAACAGATTCTCCCGCCCGGCCGCGTCAAGGCCCAACTCCGGCTCATCAAGAAACACATACCGCAGACATTCTCCCTGCGGCCCCAGCGCCCGGCTCAACACGCGTGCAATCTGTACCCGGCGCTGTTCACTGTAGGAAAGCGTATGGTAGCCGCGGCACGCAATCGCCCCCATTCCCATCAATTCGAGCGCCTTGCGCACGCACAGCACGGGCGATCGACGGGCACAAGGGCCGCTAGCTTGTGGCTCATGCAATGAGGCATACTCCAGCGCTGTCATCGCCACCCGCGCCTCCACGTTCTGTGACATCCACGCGCAGCGCATCGCCAGCGCCTTTGCCGGCCAGCAACGAATGTCCACCCCATCCAATCTCACCATGCCCGCCTCTACCCCCTGCCAGCCGGCCAGCGCCCGCAACAGTGTTGACTTGCCACAGCCCGCCTCACCCGTTATTGCCAGCATTGCTCCCGTGGGGATCGTCATATCCACGCCCTTGAGACTCCAATCCGCGCCATAACCAACACTCAGCTGTTGAATCTCAATCATGCCGTGCACCTCACGAAATCTGAAACGTCGCCGCTTCACGCCCGTTCACATCAAAAACTTCAATACTGCGCAAGGGCCCCCGCGCCGAGGGCCGATCCACTCGCCACACCACGATCTGCTGATCCGGCTCAAACGTGATCTGGTCATCAAACATGCCGCGAAACGCATGCGCGCAAGCATGATTCGGCACCATCACCGTGCTCGGCCGCGCTCCCTCCCGCAAGCTACGCAGGTAAGCCTGAAAACAGGGCAACTCCATCCGTTTGCTGAACACCCCCGCCACTGCTTCTATCGCCTCCACCCGCGACAGATGGTGGCGCCGCAGCAGTTCATAGAAATCGGCCGGCCCTTCGAGCCCCGCCCACCCATCGAGCAACGCCTGCCGGTCCAGCGCGGGTCTTGCGGGATTACGCAGGTTCATCGGCACCACTGCCTCGGTGTCTATACGGTTGTCGTGGGCCACAAAATGCTCAACGATCTCCTCAAAGGCGTCCACATTACTGCGGGGCGTCAGTTCGATCCGGTGGGCAAAATGCCCCTCGCGTGTAAAGAATTCGAGCGCCCGTTCCCTTTTGCCAGTACGCGGATTTGGCGTCGCCAGCAGAAAACCACTGCCAACATTGCCCAGGCTGAAGCGGATGTCTGTCGTCTCGCTCGAGAACGTCAAAAACCGTTCATTGCCCTGGATCTGCGGGTAGCGCGTCACCACCACCAGCGTCGCCACGCTGCTCTTCGTGCTGATCTTGACCGGGCCCAGCGTGCCCAGCCGCGTCAAAATCTCACGCCACTCCGGCCGTAGCCGAGTCACACAACACCCCACCCGCGCCGCCACCAGTTCCGCTTCGGTAACGCCAATCCGCGCCGCAATCGCGGCCGCGCTCAAGGCCGGCGATTCGCTCCGCAGTTGTTCATACCGCCGTCGGATCGCCGCCGGCTCAGGCTTGATCTGGAAGATCGTTTGGATCGGCATATAGCGATTGCCCGTTGCGGCTCTCGAGCCAGGTCTCAAAGTTGGCTGCGCTCGTATTTACCAGTGCAACCAGTTGCATATAGGCCTGCGGTTCTAAGGTCACCGATACCGGCCCAACCGTGACGTGGATGTTGCCACAGTTTCCACAGTCGTAAATTCGCCCGAATCCAGGCATCTCGGCAAGTGTATGGCAAGGTTGCTTCATGACATTCTAGACCTTTTAGGTCCATAATGCCTCAAGCACACTTCTAGTGCAACTCATTTGCAAGAAAATATTGCTACTCGCTGCGAAGCGTAATTGCCGGATCGATTTGTGCCGCCCGCCGCGCCGGGATCAACCCCGATATCGCCGCAGTCATCAGAAACACGAGCGCAATGCCGCCAAACGTCAGCGGATCAAACGGACTTGTCTTGTAAAGCAGGTTCCGCAGCGACGAGGTCACAATCGCCGAACCCACCACTCCCCCCACAATTCCGGCCGCCACCAGCAGCAGCGAATGCTTCAGCACCATCCACAACACCTCTACCGGTTGAGCGCCGATCGCCAGCCGGATACCGATCTCCCTTGTCCGCTGCGAAACTGTATACGCCATCACCCCGCTCAGCCCGATGATCGCCAGCACAAACGCCACCAGGGCAAACACCCCCATCAGGAACAGCGTAAACCGTTCTCTCGCCAACGAGTCGTTAATCGCCTTGGTCACCGTCTGCACCTGCCACACCGGCTGCGCATTATCTGCCTCGAGGATCTTCTGCCGCACGGTGCCAGCCAGCGTCACCGGATCACCTTCCGTGCGCACGACCACACTGAATGTGCTCGCTTTCGACTGCACGATGCTCGGGTCGTAGAAGTACGGGCTGTACACTTGCGGGCGCACCACCTGATCGAGATTCAGGGTCTTGACGTCTTTCACCACGCCGACAATCTCGCGCCATTCGGGTGGGTTGCCCAAACCAATATCCAGTCGCCGCCCCACTGCCCGCCCATCGCTGAAGTGGGCCTTCACAAACGCCTCATTCACCACCACGACCGGCGGCGCATTAAAGTCATCCC
>CAZBTA010000055.1:0-24557 GCA_964494515.1 uncultured Bryobacter sp. | reverse complement strand
CATTCTCGCGCTACGACTTTCGGCGCATGGACATCAACCTGGAGCAGCACATTCCATTTCTGAATCGCACGCGGCGCCTGGTGCTGCGGGCCAAGGGGACGTTTACCGAGACGGATAACAACAAACAGGTGCCGTTCTATCTGCAGCCGATTGTGGGTGGTTCGGATGACTTGCGTGGTTATCGATTCTTCCGGTTTACCGATCGCAACGCGGTGGTCTACAACGCCGAGTACCGGTGGGAGATCTTCTCGGGGCTCGATGGAGCGCTGTTCTTCGATGCCGGCAAGGTAATGCCGCGACGGGGACAACTGAGCTTCTCGGATCTTGAGACGAGCGCGGGATTCGGGTTTCGGGTGAATGCGCGGAACGCGACATTTCTCCGGATCGATGTGGGCTTTAGCCAGGAGGGATTCCAGATCTGGTTCAAGTTCAATGATTTTCTCAACAGCCGCCGATTTGGGCTGAATACTTTGCAACCCGCTTACTAGGAGAACGCCATGAAGAAGCCTGTAGCCTTGATGCTGGCCGTGGCGCTGAGCGCGCCCGCGAAGAAGTTTTATGGGGATGACCCGCTGGTGAACGAGCCCCGCCCGTTGAACGTGGCGGAGGCGAAGAATCGCCGGCTGAGTGATATTTACGATTTGTTCTCGCTGCACTTTACCGACCTCGGAGAGCGGCAGCCCGAGAAGGGAACACCGATCCGGGCCAAAAGCGTGAACACGCTTGGGGAGCCGATGGCAGGGGCGTGGTGGGAGCCGCGGCATTACTACAAGCGAATGTCGCTGGAAGAATTGAAGCGTGGCCCGGGCAACACGACCTTGCCTTCGGCCGACGGCAAGTGGACGATTATCGGGGCGAAGACCGAAGGCGTGACGCCGGGCTTTACGATCCGCGACTCGGCCAACAAGATGTTCTTCATCAAGTTTGACCCCTTGTCGAACCCGGAGATGGCCAGCAGTTGTGACGCGATTGTTTCGCGCCTCTACTATGCGATGGGCTATCACGTGCCGGAGAACAACATCATCCAGATCCGGACGGAGAACCTGCACATTGGGGAAGGCGTGACGGTGAACGGACGGAAGGGAACAACGCGCAAGATGACGGAAGACGACATCCGCGTGCTGTTCTCGAAGGTGCCGAAGAGCCCGGATGGCACCTATCGCGCAACGGCTTCGCTCGCGCTACCCGGCAAACCGGTGGGCCCGCCGCGCTATTACGGCACCCGCACGGATGACCCGAACGACATCGTGCCCCATGAGCATCGTCGTGACCAGCGCGGGCTGCATGTGATTGATGCCTGGGTAGACCATGATGACTCGCGAGCGATCAACAACCTCGACATTCTCTACAAGGACGGTGACCGGCAATACCTGCGGCACTACCAACTCGACTTCGGTTCGACGTTGGGCAGCGGCACGCAAAAGCCGAACAGCCCGCGCAGTGGCAGCTACTTCTTCTCATGGAAGGATTCGGCACAGCAACTGCTGACGCTCGGCCTCGTGCCGCAGTATTGGGCATTTGCCGATTACCCGAATCTGCCGAGTTTGGGCCGGTTTGAATGGAAGGTGTTTGACCCCGAAAAGTGGGTGCCGGAATACAAGAATCCGGCGTTCCTGAACCGGTTGCCGGATGACGAATTCTGGGGCGCCAAGCTGGTGACGGCATTCACGGATGAAGAGCTGAAGGCCGTGATCGAGACCGGCAAGCTGAGTGACCCGCGGGCGACGGCCTGGCTGCTTGAATGCCTCACGAAACGGCGCGACAAGATCGGCAAGACGTACTTCGCCAAGGTATTGCCGTTTGACCAGTTTGTGGTGGAGGGAGAAGAGCTGCGCTGGGTGGACCTTGGCGCCAAGCTCGGGTACACGCCGGCGGCGAATGTCAGCCTGCAGTGGTTTGCCTTTGACAACGAGGCGGAGAAGAAGACTCCCCTCGGAGGGCAGACCTCGGCGAAACTGCCGACGGTTTCCGGCAAGCCGTATGAAGGGTATTATGGCGTGACGATCACCAACACGAAGAACCCGAAGCAGACGATTGATGTGTTCATGCGTGGCAAGCAGGTGATCGGCATTGAACGGTACTGGTAATGCCCAAACACGAAGAACGCCCGGAATACCAATCGCGAGCTGAGATTCGCAGCCTGCAGAGCTTCCCGAGTTTTCAAACGATCGGGGAGCTACCGAAGGGGCCACTCGAAAAGCTGTTGAGTTTCTTTGCCGACGTGCGCGCCGGTGAAGGGCCGGGCGTGCTGCTGATGACGTTAAACGTCTTTCTGCTGCTGTTTGCCTATTACATTCTGAAGACCGTGCGCGAGGCGCTGATCCTGACTGAAGGAGGCGCCTACATCAAGGCGTATTCAGCGGCGGGGCAGGCCGCGTTGCTGATGGTGCTGGTGCCGCTGTACGGCATGATTGGCTCGCGCGTGAAGCGTATTGTGCTGGTGGCGGGGCTGGGGTTGTTCTTTGCTTCGAACCTGGTGTTGTTCTATGGGTTTGGAGCGGCCGGGGCTAAAGAAGGTGTAGTGTTCTACATCTGGGTGGGCATCTTTAACGTGTTTGTGGTGTCGCAGTTCTGGGCCTTTGCCAACGATATCTACACGGAGGCGCAAGGCAAGCGACTGTTCGCAATGATTGGCGTGGGCGCCTCACTTGGCGCGTGGCTGGGAGCGCAATCGGCGGCGGAGCTGGTGAAGCGATTGAACCTGTCGCCGTATCAATTGCAGCTGATCGGGGCGGTGATTCTCGTGGTGTCGGTGGCGATCACGGTGACGGTAAACCGGATGGTGACGCGCAACAGCATCCCGGAGATGGCGGCGCACGCCGATCAGACGCTGGGGAGCGAGGATGGATTCTCGATCATCTTCAAGAGTCGCTATCTGACGTGGATCACGGTGCTGACGGTATTGCTGAATATTGTGAATTCGAGCGGTGAGTTCCTGCTCGGCTCAGTGGTGAGCAGTGAGGCGAAGGCGTTGTTCCCGACGGATGTTGCGGCGCAGAAGCAATATGTGGGCGCGTTTTACGGGTCGTTTTTTGCGGTGGTGAACCTGTTGGGGTTCCTGCTGCAGACGTTTGCGGTGTCGCGCATCTTCCAGTTTATGGGCGTGCGGGGAGCGCTTTACATTTTGCCGGCGATCTCGCTGATGAGCTACTCGATTCTTGCGTTTGTGCCGATGCTGGGCGTGGTGCGCGTGGCCAAGACTTTTGAGAACGCGACGGATTACTCGATCCAGAATACGGTGCGGCAGGCGCTGTTTCTGCCGACTTCGCGTGAGGCGAAGTACAAAGCGAAGGCAGCGATTGACACGTTCTTTATGCGGCTGGGCGATGTTATCCAGGCGGGCATTGTGAAGATGGGGGCCGAGTTGCAGCTGGCCACGGCGGGTTTTGCGTGGTTGAACGTGGGCTTTACTCTGGTGTGGCTGTGGATTGCGACCCGTCTGGACCGCGAGCATCGCCGACTTTCTTTTTAATCTCCAGCATCAGGCTGTTACCGGACTCGAGCATGAGCTGCTCGAGGACTTCCTGCTCGGAGCGCGCGGCGCTGGCGGGCGGTGCGGCTTCGATCATCTGGGTGAGCTGGGAGAAGATGTTCTCGGGTAAGGTGCTGGCGAGGTACTCGAGGCCGAGCCCCATCAATTGACGATCTTCGGAGTGGAGCGCCCGGAACGCGACCTTGAGCGGCTCGCGAGGCAGCATCAGGCTCAGCAGACTAAAGACGTGCTCGAGGCTTTGATTGGAGCGCTCGCGCAGCACGTCGTCGAGGAACGTGAAGCCGCTGTCGGTGGTGTCGCGACTATCGAGCAGGCGACGGCCCTGCCAAATGGGTTTGGAGACGGAGAGCTCTTTTTCAACAAGGCTAAAGACGCGGCGACGGTCGATGCGCAGATCGGGGTCGTGCTGGACAAGGTAGTCGAGGGCGCGGGCGGACTGGAAGCGAATCTCGAAGCGGGCATCCTGCTGGGCATCGAGCAGGGCATCGAAGGAGCGCTGGCAGTTGCAACGGGCGAGAATGCGCGGAATGCGGCGGCGCACGGCGAAATCCTGGCGTTCATCGAGCAACGCGTCGGCGAGTTGACCACTGGCCGCGGTGCCCGTCTTGAGCAGGACCTCGCGAGCGAGGGCGGAGACTTCGTCCCAGGCGAGAAGACGGATAAACTGCGGCACGTAGAGCGTCTCGTGCGGATCGACCGTCTCGAGCGTCTGGCGGACGATGGTGACGTTGCCACTGCGCAGGCGCTCGAGCGTGGCGAGAATCGGATCGCGCGTGGTGGGGGCAATGACGGGCGGGGAGGCCGCTGCTGGCTCGGTGGGCCCGTTGACGGTGCGCAGGGGAGCGGTGTTGAGCACGGCGGACATGGTGGTGGAATCGTGGATGTCGCTCAGGTCAAGCTCGATGGCGCGATTGAGCAAGCCTTTCTCGAGGACGCCGACGTAGGCGGAATCCATGCGCTTGGTAATCCAGACACTGGCCGCGGCAAGACCGATCGTGACCAGCAGGATCTCGACACGGGCATACATGGGGCCAAGCAAAAGCAGCAACTGCAGCGCGCCCGCGCCGAGGGCATCGCCGAAGCGATCACAACCGACATCGATCACCGTCTTTACGGCGCGCTTGTCCTGCGGCGGGATGGGCGTGAAGAACAACTCATAGCCGGAACGGAAGAAGGAGCCGCGAAGGATGAGCTCGAGGGCGCGGATGCTCGCAATCATGCCGAAGGCGGGGACAGCGAGAGCACTGCCGGCGCCGGCAACGAGGGCGAGGCCGAGCGTCATGACCGTGCGACCGAGGCCGAGACGCTCGAGGGCGATGGGGGTGAGCACGGACTGGACGAGGAAGGTAAGCACCTGGGCGCCGGTGTAGAACATGGCGAAGTAGCGCGTGAGCTCGGGGCCCCGGGCGAAATTTTGCGCGGCGCCGCTCTTGAAGAGGTAATCGACGAGGGCGGCGCTGGTGGTGCCGAGCAGGACAAGCAGGGCCAGCGAGAGCAGGAAGGGGGCGCGGTTGAAGGCGGCGCGCGCGGCCCCAAACCCGGGATCGTGATTGAGCTGCCGCACCGGTGCGCTCTCTGTGGCGCGGATGCCCATCAGCAGCAGGAAAGCAATGACGTGGAGGCCGGCGAGCACAAGAAGGAGCGAATCGGTATTGGCGTAGTAAACCGTGCGCTCGGCCATGATGCCGCCGAGGATGCCGCCGGCTGTGCCGGCGCCCGCGATGCGGCCGAAGCGGAGCTTGGCTTCGCGCGGGTCGAAGGCTTCGTTGGCCACTGACCAGAAACCGCTGAGAAGGATGGCGCCAAAGCCAACGATGTGGAGATAGGTGAAGGTGACGACGAGGTCGCGGTTGAGATCGAGGGTGAAGAACTCGCCGAGGTGGAGCAGGGCACTGATGAGAACGGCGAAAGGCACCACGCGCGCGGGGCTGAAGCGGCCGAGCAGGCGCGAGAAGGCGAGGCCGAGCACGATCGAGAGCAGCGCGGCAAGCCCGACGACCTTGGGAAGATCGGTAGCGGGAAAGCGCGACAGGAAGAGACCGTCACGGGCAGCCTTGGCGGCAACCTGATGGCCGATCATGAGAGCGGCGCAGGACATGGAGAGCCACGTGAGCCGGTTGAGGAGCGCGGACGTGGGGGCGTTCAAAGGCACTTCTTTTGATTGTGCCCTGAAACGCGAGTCGAGATGGTTGCTAGCGCGTTACGAGGTGAAATTCGTGGTCCTCGGAGGTGTCGCTGGAGACGGGCGTGGGCTCGTCGAGAGGCGGCTGCACGCGGGCAGCCGTCTCGGGCAGGTTGGTGTGCCACCAGGCGGCGGCGTCATCCTGGGTGTAAGCGGGCAACTCGTGCGCGATGGCGCGGAGGCGGCGTTGGAGCTCCTGGGCGCTGCGGATGCGATCCTCGGGCTTCTTGGCGAGCAACTGCATGATGATCGCCTCCAGGCTGGCGGGGATGGCCAACTCGGTGCGCTCGCTCGGCGGGGTGACCGGCTTTTGCACGTGAGCCAGGGCGAGGGCGGTGGGCGTCGATTCCTCGAACACGAGGGTACCCGTGAGCAGGAAGTAGGCGACGCACCCAAGGCTGTAGAGGTCGGCGCGACCATCGATCTTCGCTTCGCCGAGGGCGATCTCGGGTGGCAGGTAGGCCGGGGTGCCGGTGGCGACACCGTCGAGAGTCATGATCGAGGCGTCCTCGACGAAGGTGGTCTTGACGAGGCCGAAGTCGAGCACCTTGGTGAAGTCGTACTGCATGCCCATGCGGGCGAGGATGATGTTGCGCGGCTTGATGTCGCGGTGGACGAGGCCGGCGCGGTGGGCCTCTTCGAGGCTTTCGGCGGCTTCGAGCAGGACCTTGATCACGCGGCCGGGGTGCATGGGGCCGTAGCGTTCGACGAGGGTTTGCAGGTCGATGCCATCGAGCAACTCCATGACGTAGTAGAACGTGTTGTCGCGGCTGCGGCCGAAGTCGAACAGTGCGACGGTATGAGGCGAGCGCAGGCGGGCAGTGGCGCGAGCTTCACGTTCGAAGCGCTTGCGAATGATGTTTTCCTGCCGGCCGCTGACACCGGAGAGCACATCGGCGCGGATGAGCTTGATCGCGGCATCGCGGGCGAGCATCTTGTGGCGGGCACGCCAGACTTCGCCCATGCCACCCTTGCCGATCAGGTACTCGAGCTTGTAGCTGCCGAGCTCTTCGGCCTTTACCTCTTTGAGGTGGAGGCGGAACATCATCTTGTTCAGGATGAACATCCAGGCGGCCATCATGTAGATGGGGAAGATCCAGATGAGCAGGCGATTGGTGGGCAGCGGAGCAAAGCCGTGCAGGTGCAAATTGAGATAGTAGGCGGCGGGCCACATGGAGGCCGACAGCAACGCGGCGGCGCCGGCCTTGAGCGGCGCGTTGGGCAGCAGCAGGCCGCAGACCGAAAGCCAGATGGCGACGGCGGAATGGCCGAGGACCGCTTCGTTTTCCCAGGGCAGGGAGGTCTCGAACATGGCGATGACGAACGAGACGTAGACTTCAAAGGCGATGCCGAGATCGAGCAGAGTTTCCTTACGCATCCAGCCGCTGTGCTGAATGCCGATGAAGCTGCCGGCGGCGAAAATCAGGCCAAGCAGGCTGAGGCGGATCGATTCGAGCGATGAGATGGCGCGGATTTCGGGCTGGAGCCAGTGTTCGACGCCGAACAGGGCGGCGGCGGAAATGGCACAGAGTGCCGTGATCCAGCAGAGGCGCTCGGCGGCGCGTTCCACGATGGGGGCCGGGAGACGGAAGGAGGGCGCGGCAGCGCTGCTATCGCTACCTGTTTGATTGCCCCGAATGATCTCCATATTCAGCTCCCGATACATTTTTGGATTCGCGGGCACCAAAAAGGTTTCAAGCCTCGTTAGTACCCGCTAACCAATACGCGATTCGCAGGGCTGAGATGGATCAGGGGCGAAAAATAATTACAGATCGACGAGACGCTTGTCGGTATCGCCGAAGCGATCGAGCTGGACGCCCATGCGATCCATCATGGACAGGAAGAGACTGCAGGCGCGGCGATTGTCGTCGCCCTTGGCCTTGAAGTCGAGGTTGCGGCCCTGCTTGAGCGTGCCGCCGGCGCGACCGGCGAGCAGGATCGGGATCTCGTCGGCGCTGTGCGTGTCGCCATCGAAGAGATTGGAGCAGAGCATGACCATCGAGTTGTCGAGGATCGAGCTGCCGCCTTCGTCGATCTTGCTGAGGCGGTCGACGAGATAGGCGTATTGGGAAATGTGGAACTGGTTGGTCTTGAGGTACATGGCCTCGGCCGCGGCGGCTTTGCCATTGTGGGTGAGATCGAGATGGAGCGCGCCCTTGACGCCCTCGACGAAGCGGAAGTTCATCTGGGAGAGGTCGTTGTTGAGCATCAGGGTGGAGATGCGGGTTTTGTCCATCTGGAAACCGAGCACGATGAGGTCGAGCATGAGCTTCATGTGATCGGGGACGTTCTGGGGGATCTCGTCGGCGGGGCGGGGCATGTTTGGCTTGGAAAGCGTGGGACGCCAGCCTTCGATGCGCTCTTCGCGATTGGCGCGCTCGATGCGCTTTTCGATGTCGCGGATGGATTCGAGGTATTCGTCGAGCTTGGTGCGATCAGCGCCGCTGATGCGGGGCTTGATGTCGTGTGATTCCTTGAGCACGGCGTCGAGGATGCTGCGATCGAGGCGGCGCCCGGTGCCATCGCCGACGAGGAGATCGAAGGCGCGGGCGGGGTAGATCTCCTTGGTGGCCGGCTTGGTGGCCGTGGTCCACGACATGCAGGAGCCGTAGATCATCGAAAGGCCGTCCTCGAGGCGAAGCTCGTTGGGCTCGATGCCGAGGGTAAGCGAGGGGACGGAGGTGCGGTCGCCAATGTTGCGGGCGAGGACCTGGTCGAAAGTGGTGCCGACGCGGATGTCGCTCGGGTCGAGGCTGACCCACGCGCCCGAGAGCACGTTGGGCATGCGGCCGAGGTGGGGGCTGGTCGACTTGAAAGCCTGCTGGTGGTAGAGGCCCTTGATGAAGGAGAACTGGCCGCGGAGGGGGTTCATGGCCTCAAGGCAGGGGCCGAGTTGCATGTCCTTGCCTTCGCCTTTGGCCCACCAATGAGCGGGCTCGACGCCGTTGGAGAAGAAGATGACGGCGGTGCGGACGGGCGGTTTGCTCTTGTCGGTTGCGCCGAGCAGCGGCATCGATTCAAGCCACGGCAAGGCAAGCGCGACGCCGGCGCCACGGAGGAAGTGCCGACGGGCGAGAGGCTGGCGGGAGAGATTTTTCACAACGCGGTTCATAATCCACCTTCTTTGGAACTGGGGGCCGGAAGTTTGGTTTGCAGCTGCTCGTCGGCGGCGCGACGGGTGCGGAACTGCTTGCTCGAGGCGATACGGGCGATGAGCTTCGAGAGGGTCGTGTCGCTGCCGGATTCGGAGAGCTGGTCGAGTAGCGGCTGGTCGCCGATGGCCATGGTGCGGCCGAGGGCGTAGCCGAGGAGCTTGCGGGAGAAATTGCGAACGACGAGTTTTTCGTTGGTCTTGAGGTAATCGGTAAGGCCAGTGACGCCGTTGATCTGCGCCTTGTTGTGGGTGACGGAAGAATCGTCGACGGGCTTGCCATCGCTGTAGGTGGCGCGGAGGCGGCCGACGGCATCGTAGCCCTCAAGCGGGAAGCCGAGGGGATCGATGCGGGAGTGGCAACCGGCGCAGGTGGCGTTGCGCTGGTGGGCGACAAGGCGTTCCTTGAGCGTCATGCCGCCGAAGTTCTTGTCGTCGGCGGGGATGGTGCCCGCATTTGCCGGTGGTGGAGGCGTGGGAGTGCCAAGGATGCGACGGAGGACCCAGTCGCCACGCTTGACCGGGGAAGTGCGCAGCGGCGCAGAGGTGGCCGTCAGGATCGCGCCGAGGCGCAGCATGCCGCCACGGCCGAACTGGCTTGCGCCATCGACCTTGACCATCGACTCGCCGGCAGGGAGATCTTTGTTAACGCCGTAGTGTTTGGCAAGCGTTTTGTTGAGGAAGGTGTAGTCGGCGGCGAACATCTCGCGGATGGGGCGATCGTTACGGGTGATGTATTCGAAGAAGGAGACGGCCTCGTTGTACATGGAGGACTTGAGGTCGTCATTGAACTCGGGGAAGCGGCTGATATCCGGGCCGTTGAACTGGTCGAAGCGGTAGAAGCCGAGCCACTGGCCAAAGAACTCCGTGGCAAAGCGGCGAGCGCGCGCGTCGGCAAGCATGCGGCGGACCTGCTTTTCCATACCGGCAGGCGTGGCCAGGGCGCCGGAGCGCGCGGCACGGAGCAGTTCTTCATCCGGCACTGAAGACCAGAGGAAGAAGCTGAGGCGATTGGCGAGCTCGACGGATTCGAGCGGCTTGACGGCCGGGGCCTGTGGTTGCGTCTCGAGCCGGTAGAGGAATGAGGGCGAGACGAGCACGCGGGCGAGCAGGGTGCGAATGGCGCCGTCGTGATCGAGCTTCTGTACCTCGCGGGCGTTGACGTAGAAGCCGCGGAGGCGATCCTTCTCGGCAGGAGTGAGGTCGCGGCGCCAGGCGCGGGAGGCGAACTGGAGCGCGTCGTCGAGGTGGCGGGGCTGAGCGGCGAGCTGGGCCTTCTGAACCGCGTCGTATTCGGTGCGGAGCGAAGTGATGTACTTGCGGGGTTCTTCAGGAATGGCGGCGATCTCGGCCGGGGAGAGGTCTTGCAGCTTCTTGGTGAGGCCGAGTTTGAACTTGTCGACCACGAAGCGGTAGTAGGCGTCGTGATAGCCGAAGCTCGCGTAGAGATCGGTCCAGGCCCAGTCGAGTTCGGCGCGCTGCTTCTCGGTGAGGATGTTGTTGTAGAGGAATTTGTCGTCGCGGTAGTACTTGACGTTGATGTGATAAGAGTCGCGCTCGGGCTGATTGTAGACGTTGTTGTAGGGGGCGGGGATGGGGTCCTTGTCGGCCGGGGTGGCTTCGCCGTGGGAGCTGGCGGGCAGCTTGGCGGCGAACTCGAGAACGTTGTTCTTCCAGGCGGCAAAGCCGGCGCCTTTGGGTTGGCCGAGGAGGATCGAGAAGGGAACACCGGAGAAGGGCTTGTCGCTGTTGTTGATCATGGCGCGCAGGACGGCGTCGCCATTGGGGGCCGGGCCGATGGCGGCATCGATGGAGACTTCAGCGCCGCGCAACTTGTCGGGGATCTGGATCTCGAGGCGGGCGAACTGGTCGGCGGTGAGGGCGAACTCGCCGGCGGCGAGCTTGTCGCCGTTGGGCGCGGCGCCGAGCTTGAGACTTTCGCGCGAGGCGGAGGTGAGAGCGGTCTCAAGTGGCTGGGGTTTGGTGAACTCGCGGTTGTCGCTACGGAAGCGAACGGTGGCATTGCGCCAGATGACGTAGGGCTGGTCTTTGGCAGCCGGGTTCATGTTCTTGACGGAGAGATACACGAGAACTTTGCCGTCAACCGGATTGCCACGGACGGGATAGCGGAAGCGATTTTCGGTCTTGGCCCGGAGGCTTTCTTCGCTC
The DNA here is from genome assembly GCA_964494515.1 of uncultured Bryobacter sp. Classification (GTDB taxonomy): domain Bacteria; phylum Acidobacteriota; class Terriglobia; order Bryobacterales; family Bryobacteraceae; genus Bryobacter. The sequence goes on along the minus strand of CAZBTA010000055.1, from coordinate 13,562 downwards.
AACACGAAGTTGCGCTCGTCGCCTTCGCCACCGGCGGCCGGGGCGCCGGCGCCGAAAAGGACGCGGGGCCAATCGACAATGAAATCCTGAAGCTGCCTGGCGACCTTTTGGGCGGCAGCTTCTTCACGCGGCATTTTGTTCCAGATGGCGATGGCTTCGCTGGTGGGGTAGGTGGAGTTGGTTTCGTGGAAGGTCTTCCAGAGATGGGAGACGAAGCGTTCGCTCGCGCCAGCTTTCTGTGCAGCCTGGGCAAGAGTAAGCGTGGATTGGCCGAGGCGGGCGCGATTGGCGTAGCGCCAGCAGGCCATGATGGCCTGGCTGTAGCGGTCGAGGCCAAAGGCTTTGCCGCCTTCACCGGAGGCGGAGCGGAAGCCGTTTTCGTTGTGGATGCGGCGGATGCGATCAATGGCGGAGAGCTCAAAGCCACTCTTGCCGGGGTCGCTGTGGAACTTGAGGGGGCCCGAGCCGATGACGGCGTGGGAGGCGACGCGCTTGGCACTCTCGAGGTAGCGCTCGAGGGTGGCGTCCTGCATAAACTGGACATCGCCGAAATTGGTGAAGCCTTCGCCGCCGACGGAGTCGTTGGCATTATCGGCACGGAAGTCGAGGCCGGTGAGGTCTTTGAGGGTGTAGCTGTATTCGCCGCTGGTGAGACGGCGGACGGTGACGCGACCGGGGTCGCCGGCGCTTTTGAGGGCGGCTTCGTTGAGGCGAGTGCGGATCCACTTGACGGCCTGGTCGCGCTCGGCCTGCGTGGGCTGGGGCATGCGGGCCGGGGGCATGAGCTTGTCTTCGATCGCGGAGGCGACCTTGTCCCAGTGCTGGAAGTGTTCGGCTACGGAGGCTGAGGCGGAGATGGATTCGAGGTTGATGCCACCCATGGCGGCCTTGCCATGGCAGTTGAAACAGTATTGTTTGAGGACGGGGTTGGGGGTGGGAGCGGGGGTTGGACCAGCGGCGTGCGCGAGGGTGAAGGAGCCAGCAGCGAGGAGATGAAGTAGACGTCGGGGACTTCGCATATGGGTTTTGAGGAGACCGTAGCCAACAAAAATTTGGCTTAATTTTATCACCGGGTTACAAGGACTACCAGCGGTAAATAAAGGAAAACCCGGCTTGGACTTGCGTCCTTGCCGGGTTTTCCGTCCAACCACGCCGGAGCCACCAGCGGGTATCAAGCTTAAGCTAGGCGCGACGCCGATTGCGGTACACGCCGAGGGCCAGAAGAGCGCCACCGATGAGAGCATAGGTGGTCGGTTCGGGAACTTCGTTGCCAGGGATGCGGGGATCAAAGGTCACATCGATCGACTTGATCTTGAAGAAGTCAAGATTCGAGTCAGGGCTACCCGTTGAGATGCGAGCACCAAGGACGAAGGCGTCATAAAAGTTGGTGCCAGCAATGTTGGCCGTGCGTAGGGTGTTGGTAGAGGAGCCGAAATTGGCGTTGGTGCTGGTGCCGAAAGTCGTGGTCAGGTTGGCGAGGGTAAGGCCAGTGAGAGTGTTCACGTTCGGGGCAACGTCAGCGAGCCAGTAGGTGGCGTCGGTGTCAAGGCAGGTGGTGCCAGCCCAGGAGCTGGTGCAGGAAGCAGCGACGGTGAAGCTGTTGACGTCCACAGGCGCGGAAAAGCGGAACAGAACGGCTTCGTAACGACCATTGTTGTCAACACGGTGCTCAGGGTCAGAGCTGCAAGTGTTGTTGGTGCCGGCCTCGCCGTTGCTGCAGGTACCGATACCCTGGCTCCAGATCGTGGTGCGAGCAGTCTGGAAGGTATTGGATGAGCTGGAAGTGCTCAACTGAAACGACGTGATGGTCAGCGTGATGTTGTTGCCGATGTTCAGTACCTGGAAAATGTTCCCATTGGCGTCCTTGTTCGTATTGGACTGAACCAGTGAGCCCGAGGTAGTGAGATCGATAATGGCGGCCGGCATAGTAGTAGAAAGTGCGAATGCCCCGAGGAGCGCGAGTAGACTTGATTTCTTAACCATAATCCTATGAATGATCCCTCCGATCAAATCTAGGGTACATTCGCAAGTTGTTGAAAAAATAGATGGTTAAGTGGGGTTTGGTACTAAGCCGAAAGTTTTTGGTACCAAAATGAAAGTTGTATGGATTTTGTGATTTCTACGTGTTTTCAATCACTTGGAGAGGTTTTGGGGCAGATAGGACTTTTTTGCGTATTGCAGATGTTGTGGCTTTTTTACCGCGAGCCGGGATATTTTTGAAACACTTTGCTGCCGTCAGCGGTGATCAGCAAAACGCTGTAGGCGTCGCTGTAGGGGCCTTCCATGCCGGGGGAACCCATAGGCATGCCGGGGACAGCGAGCCCCTTGGCGGCGGGCTTTTCCTTGAGCAAGCGCTTGACGTCAGCGGCGGGGACATGGCCTTCGATGGCGTAGCCGTCAATGACGCCGGTGTGGCAGGAGGCAAACTTTTCCGGGATGCCGGCTTTGGCTCGCGCCTCGGCCGTGGAGGGGACTTCGACGACCTTGATGCGGAAGCCAGCAGTCTTCAGATGCTCGACCCATTTGGCACAGCAGCCGCAGGTGGGGGTCTTGTAGACAGTCATCAGCGGGGTGGCGGGGGCGCCAAACAACAGGGTGGTAGCCAGAAGGGCAACGGCAAAGCGCTTCATGCCTAAAGGATAGCGAACAGGAGGAGGTCGAGGGAAAAGGTGATCTCGCGGGCAACGATGGGTTCGCTGTGGAGGGGACGGTAGATGGCGTGGCGGATGTCGGCGATGGCGGCTTCGTCGAGCGGGGTGGTGTGGGTGACCTGAGAGGAAGCAACGAGCTTGAAGTGAGGGGCGAAGTCGGCAATGGTGCGCTCGCGGCGATCACGACCTACACCGCGGATCTCGATGAGGTCGGTGGGGGCGGGGATGGCGACGAGGAGACGGCCGCCGGGGGCAAGCAGGCGGGCGAACTCGGGCGGGTTCATGCGGGCAGTGATCGAGGTGATGAGGGTAAATGATGCGGTGGCGAGGGGGAGCGCGCGATCGGCGTTGGCCACGACCCAGAGGATGTCGGGGTAGCGGCGGGCGGCGGCGTCGATGGCGGGGATGGATAAATCGGTGCCGACGGCGGTGGTGGCGCCGAGGGATGACAGGTAGAAGCCCTCACCGCAACCAACATCGAGCACCGTATCCCGCGGGGTGACGGCGGCGAGGTGACCGATTGCATCGCGGAGAGGAGCAGTGAAGCCGCGATCATGCAGACGACGACGGGCCTGGACAGCGGCGGCGGTATCGCCGGGTTCGCGTGAGCGTTTGTCCTGAGGCTGCAGGAGGTTGATGTAGCCGCTGCGGGCGACATCGAAGGAATGGCGCTGGGGGCAGGTGTATTGCCGGTCGGAGCGAGTGAGCGCAGCGCCGCAATTGCGGACAGGACAAATCAACATCCGCGTTAAGCGAGGGCCTGCTTGACAAGGTTGCCGTGCACGTCGGTGAGGCGGAAGTGGCGCCCCTGGAACTTGAACGTCAGCCGCGTGTGGTCGATGCCGAGGCAGTGGAGCAGGGTGGCCTGGATGTCGTGGACGTGGACGGGGTCCTTGACGATGTTGTAGCTGTAATCGTCGGTCTCGCCGATGACGGTGCCGGGCTTGATACCGCCGCCGGCCATCCACATGGAGAAGCAGCGGGGGTGATGATCGCGGCCATAGTTGGTATCGGTGAGGCGACCCTGGCAGTAGACCGTGCGGCCAAACTCACCGCCCCAGACGACGAGCGTGTCCTTGAGCATGCCGCGCTGTTTGAGATCGAGGATCAGGGCTGCGGAGGCCTGATCGGTGGCGCGAGCCTGCAACTGGATGTCACGGGGGAGATCGTTGTGCTGGTCCCAGCCGCGGTTATAGAGCTGGACGAAGCGGACGCCACGCTCGACGAGGCGACGGGCGAGCAGGCATTGCTGGGCAAAGCTGCCCGGCTTGCGTGACTCGGGGCCGTAGAGCTCGAAGGTGGATTCGGATTCCTTCGACAGGTCCATGAGCTCGGGCACGGAGGTTTGCATCTTGAAGGCCATCTCGTATTGGGCGATGCGAGTTTCGATCTCGGGGTCGCCGATGCGGGTGGAGTGGAGCTGGTTGAGCTTGCTTGAGAGGTCGAGGATCTGCTTGCGCGAGTCTTTGCTCATGCCGTCAGGGTCGTTGAGGAAGAGCACGGGGTCGGAGCCAGAACGGAACTTGACGCCCTGATAGCTGGAGGGGAGAAAACCGCTCGACCAAAGGCGGCTGAACAGCGGCTGGTCCGTGTTGATGGCGGCCTTCTGGCTGATCATGACGACGAAGCCGGGGAGATTCTTGTTCTCGCTGCCGAGGCCATAGCTGACCCACGAGCCGATGGAGGGGCGGCCGGGCTGCTGGAAGCCGGTCTGGATGAAAGTGATGGCAGGATCGTGGTTGATCGCCTCGGTGTGGACGCTGCGGATGAGGCAGATGTCGTCGGCGATCTTGTGATGCCAGGGGATGATGTCGCTCAGCTCCATACCGGACTGGCCGCGCTTGGCGAAATTGAATAAAGAGCTGGCAACGGGGAGCGTGGACTGGCCAGAGGTCATGCCGGTGATGCGCTGACCCATGCGAATGCTGCCGGGCAGATCCTGACCCTGATACTTCTTGAGCTGGGGCTTGGGGTCGAACAAGTCCAGTTGTGAAGGGCCACCGGACATGTGGAGGAAGATGACGCTTTTGGCTTTGGGTGGAAAGTGCGGCGCGGCGCTATGACCTTCAGTGGCCATGGCGGCAAAGGCGGTGGCGCCGAATCCGGTGAGAAAGCTGCGGCGGGTAAGGGCGTCGTGCATGGCGTTACTCCTTGGTGACCACTTCATCGAGATTGAGAATGGCGCTGGCGACCGTCATCAGGGCCGCGAGTTCCACCGGGTCTTTGGTTTCGGTCTTTGATTCACCGGTGAGGATGAGCTTGCTTGCGGCGGCCGGGTTGGCGCGGAACTGCGTCAGCTGTGCGCTCGCCGAATCGGAGAGCATCTTGAGCTCGGCCGGATTGGGATAGCGCGCAGTAGCGAGGCGGAACATGTGACGGAGGCGCTTGGCCGGGTCGGGGCCAGCCTCCCTGATGCCGCGCTCGGCAAGCTTGCGGGCGGCCTCGAGGTAGGTGGTGTCGTTCCAGAGGGCGAGGGCCTGCAGCGGGGTGTTGGTGGTGGCGCGGCGGGCGACACACTTCTCGCGATCGGGGGCGTCGAAGATCGACAAGGTGGCCGGAGGCAAGGTGCGCTTCCAGAAGCTGTACATGCCGCGACGGTAGAGATCTTTGCCGTGGGATTGGACATAGCGCTGCGCGCTGAACTGGGCGCCGTAGGCGACTTCTTCCCACAAGCCCGGCGGCTGGTAGGGCGAGACGCTGCGACCGCCGATCTCGGGATTGAGCAAACCACTGACGGCCAGCGCGTTGTCACGCACAAGTTCAGCCGGCAGACGGAAGCGCGACATGCGGGCGAGAAGGCGATTCTCGGGGTCCTTCTCCTGCAGAGTTGGGTCGACGGCCGAGGTCTGACGATAGGCGGCGCTCATGACAATTTCCTTCTGGAGCTTTTTGGTGTCCCAGCCGGATTCGATGTAGGAAGTGGCGAGGTAGTCGAGCAACTCCGGATGGCTGGGCAATTCGCCCTGACTGCCGAAATCTTCAACTGTCTTGACCAGCCCGGTGCCGAAGTACATGGCCCAGAGACGATTGACGGCGACGCGCGCGGTGAGCGGGTGATCCTTTGAGACGAGCCATTGGGCGAGGCCCATGCGATTACGCGGCAGATCTTTGGGCATTGGCGGCAGGAAGCCGGGCGTGGCCGCTTCGACTTTGTCGCCCTTGGCGTCATACTGGCCGCGGCGCAGGATGTGTGATTCGCGAGGCTTGTCGAGCTCCTTCATCACCATGGTGGTGGGGATTTGCTCCTCAAGCTGTTTCTTTTCGGCCTTGAGCTGATTGAGCCGGGCGTAGATCTGGCGCAATTCGGCGGGGGCGTCGTACTTGAGGAAGTAATCGTAGAGCATGCCGCCCTGGAACTTGTTGCGCTTGATGCCACTGTGGAAGAGCAGATAGCGGACGGGCTCGTCGATGGCGAGCACGTGGGCTTCTTCGTTGCTCAGCGGGCGATTGTAAAAGCGCATGTCGTCAAGCGAGCCGATCATGTTGGTGAAGACGATCGGGGCGTTGGTGGCGAAGCTGAAGCCCTCGAGCAAATTGGCGCCTTCGAGGCGAGCGGGCACGCCGTTCACGAGCAGTTCGATTTGACCGCGCGTAGTGCGGTTGATGGTGAAGTGGGTGTACTCGTTGTAAGGGAAGGGCTCGGCGGAACTGAGGTTGAGCTTGCGGCCCTGGGCGTCACTGAGGGTGATCAGCAGATGAGCGCCGCGGCGGAGGTCGCCAATCGAGAACACTTCGTCATTGCCGATCTCGATTCCGGCCTTGCCTGCACGCTTGGAAAGGATGGTCATCGGCTCGAGCTTGTTGCCACCGCGGAACCAGAAGGCGAGGCTGAAGGGCTTGTCTTCAGAGAAGCCGGCGGGGGAGGGAACCTCGATGCGCGCGGCGGCATCGAGCAGCGCGGACTGGCCGACGGGGCCTTCGTTAGCGGTGGGGGGCAGGCCGAGGTAGCGGCCGTGCTGGTAGGTGCCGGTGGACTCGTTGAAATTGCCTTCGAGCTCATAGTGAGCGAGCAGGCCTTCACGGGAGGGCATGGCGATCGAGGCGAGCCTGGTCTTTTCCCATTCCTTCATGAGGTCGGGGATCCTGGCGGCCTCGAGTTGCTTTTCGCGCGATTCGATGGCGTGGGTGATTTCTTTCTCGAGAGTTTCCTGCGTGTCGGTGGGCAGCTTGAGCAAAGGCATGGCGTTGCCCTTCTGGCCGTCGAGGCCCTTCTCGTCAATGTTGTTGAAGAACGCGAAGAGGCGGTAGAAATCCTTCTGTTGAATGGGGTCGTACTTGTGATCGTGACAGCGGGCGCAGCCGACGGTAAGGCCCATCCAGGTGGTGCCGGTGGCCTCAACGCGGTCGATGACGTATTCGGTCTGGTACTCCTCGGGGATCGCGCCGCCCTCGTAATTGATGACGTGATTGCGGTTGAAGCCGCTCGCAACCAGCTGCTCGCGAGTGGGGTTGGGCAGCATGTCGCCGGCCAACTGCCAGATGGTGAACTGGTCGTAGGGCATGTTGCGGTTGAAGGCGGAGATCAGCCAATCGCGCCAGGGCCACATGTCGCGGTGGGAGTCGATGTGATAGCCGTGCGTGTCGGCATAGCGGGCAAGGTCCATCCAGTGGAGGGCCATTTTTTCGCCGTAATGCTTGCTTGCGAGCAGACGGTCGACCTGCTTTTCGTAAGCCTGCGGCGACTTGTCGTTGAGGAAGGCGTCGAGTTCCTGCGCGGTAGGCGGCAGGCCGGTGAGATCCAAACTGAGGCGGCGCAACAAGGTCGGCTTGTCGGCCTCGGGCGAGGGCTTGAGCTTTTCCTGTTCGAGACGAGCTAAAACAAAGCGGTCAATGTTTGTTTTGGGCCATTGCTTGAGCTGGACGGCGGGGAGGGCTGGCTTTTGCGGGGGCAGGTAGCTCCAGTGGTCCTGCCAGGGTGTGCCCTCTTCGACCCAGCGCTTGAGCAAGTCGATTTGAGCCGGGGTGAGCTGGACCTTGGCGTGCGGCGGAGGCATTTTACGGGCAGCTCGTGTTTCAGTGACACGGGCCAGGATGAGACTGGCTTTGGGGAGAGCGGACTCTTTGGCGTCAAGACGCAGCTTGGCCATGCGCGTGGATTCATCCGGGCCGTGACATTGAAAGCAGGCATCGGAAAGAATCGGCCGGATCTCGCGTAAGAAATCGACCGGCTTGGGCGCGGCAAAAGCGCTGGTGGCCAGAACAAATGGCAGTAGGCGTCTGAACATACTTCCCTGTGTGACACGCTATCACAGGGAGCTAGAAGGTATAGCGAATGTTGAGGTAGGCGTTGATGCCCGCCGCGTCAATACCCGAGCCGTGAACGCGGTAGTTGTGGTCGAGGAGATTCTCGAGCGCGGCCATCAGACGCCAGCGATCGGTAATCGCATAGCCGCCACGAATGTTGACCGTCGTCCAACCGGCAGTGGTGGTGTAGAGGGGCACGCGCACGGTGTCGGCGAGGCCCGGCATGACGCGATTCTGAATCTGGAGCAGCGTCTCGCCGGTAGGGCGAAAGACGCCGGCGGCGTCGAGCAAAGGGGCCACGCGCGAGCCGCGGAAGAACGAAGCGATATCACTGCGGCGGTAGCTGGCGCCGATGCGTTCGTCATCGATATCACCACCGCTGAGGCGGCGCTGGGCGCCGGTGGCCGTAAGTGAAACCTCAAGCCAGGGGCGGCGACCGGTGGGCGTGTGGCGCAGGGTGATGGTGCCCGATTGGGGTGGCAAGCGACGGATGTTGCGATTGGGATTGAGATCGCGGCCGAGGATGTAGCTGTAGTTGGCCTCGAGGGCGAGCTGGTTGCTGAACAGGTAGCGCGACTGCGATTCGATGCCGTAGTAGCGGCTGGCGCCATCGTTGACAAAGGCCTTGACGGCGCGGGGGTCGAGCGCGGTGGCAACGGTGACCACGCCTTGGGCGCGCTGGGCGGCCGTGGGCGCGATGGGTGTCACCGGCAAGCCAGCAAGCGTGGTGGGGACGGCGGAGGCGGGGAAGAGTAGTGTGCGACGGACGATGGGGTCAGTCAGCTCGGCGTTGAAAGCCTGCGTACGCCAGTACCATTTGTGAGTGTTGATGCGGAAGCCGAACTCGTAGTTCATCAGGGATTCAGCGGCCAGCGAACGCAGGGGCTGGGCTTTGGAAAGCGCGCTCTCACCGGAATCGGTACTGAGCAAAGCTCCCGCGGGGATGGCCTCGCTGGCGGGGATCTCATAGCCGAGGTCGTTGAGGCCGAGCGCGCCAAGATCATTGAGGTTGGGGGCGCGGAAGCCGCGGCTGATGACGCCGTGTACACCAAAGAACGAGGTGACGTCCCAACGCAGGCTGGTCATGAACGTGGTGTCGCGGAACCACAACGTGTTGGCCTGATCCGCAAAGCGGACGCCCGTCCAACGCACGCCGGCGGCGGCGCGCAGCTTGCGGTGGAGCTGATAGCTGCCCTGGGCGAACGTGCCAAGCGTGGCATAGCGCGAGCCGCTGGGGTAAAGAGCCCGGGGCCGCGTGAGGGCGCTGGTGACGGGGTTGAGCACGGTGCGCGAAGAATCGATGTGCTCGTCGTAGATGTCACCGCCAAAGCTGAGTACACCACGCGAGCCGAAGTGAGTGGTGGCCTGGCCCGTATAGCCGAGCGAGTTAACAGTGGACACATCGGTGGTGATGGAATCGGTGGAAAGTAAATTCTGCCGGCGGCTGCCATCGGTTTGGCGGTTGAGGGAGAAGGTGCCGCTGATGGAATCGAAGGGACCCTTGCCGAGGACTTCATAGCGCGTATAGAACCAGTCGAGAGTCTGCGGCGAGAAGTCGCTGATGAGGCGGCCAAGGCCACCCAGGAGATCCTTGTAGCCGCGCACGTTGTTCTGCTCGCCGCGCTGGTAGTTAAAGGTGAGCAACTGGTCGGGCCGCAGGCGCAAGGCGAGCTTGGATTCGACGCCGTATTGGGTAAATCCGGTGTCCTGCTGCCGGTTGCCGGTGAGGTCGCGTACAGCGTCGAGCGACATGCCGAAGAAGCGACGGTAGACATTGCGCGAATCGTAGCCATGGCCGGCGCGAAGATCATTGTGCTTGCGACCCGAGGCGCCAAGGAGAGCAAAGACACGATCGCTGCTCAGGCTGAAGCGGGCGGCGCCAAAGCCGGAAAGATCGGCGCTTGCTCCGCCAAAAGAAAACTCCCCGTGGCGCTGCCAGCCGCGATCGGCAAACTCGGGTTGCTGGGTGGAGACGTGGATTGTGCCACCGAGGGAATCGCTGCCGTATTGCACGCCCGTGGGGCCGAGCAGCGCCTCAATGCGTTGGGACTGGGAGGGCTCGATGAAGGCAAGATACTGATTGGGGCCGGAGCGGAAAGTGGAGTTATTGAAGCGGATGCCATCGACGAGGTTGAGCACCTGATAACCCGTGAGTCCGCGAAGAAAGGGCGAAACTTGCGCGGTAGTGGTCTGCTGAACCAGAATGCCTGGCGCGCCTTCGAGAGCGTTGCCAAGAGTTTGCAGAGGGCGGCGTGCGATGTCGTTACGGTCGAGAATGGTGGTGATGTGGGTGGATTCGCGGCTGTCTTCGACCCCGCCGCGCGTCGCGTTGACGGTGAGGCGCGCGTAGGCGGATGCGGGCTCGAGCTGTAACTCGTAAGCGCCGGAGGTGACAGAGGTTTCCACTTCACGAAAGCCAGTAGAGACGACGCGGAGGCGGAAGCCGAGCGCGCGACTCTCGGCAAACTGGAATTCACCCCGATCATTCGTCGTAGTGGTGAGCAGGAGGACACCGGAGGCGGTGCGCAACTCCACCGTAGCGCCCGCGACCGGCAGGGCGGAAACATCCGTGACGCGGCCGGTAATGTCGGCCAGGGCGAGGCATTGCCACAGCAGGAAGAAGATGAAGAAAACCCTCATGAACCTGTACAGGCTAACACTGATTTTCTAAAGCTTGATGAAGAGGGAGGGGAAAGTTGGGATGGTGAGTCGGGTGGGATTCGAACCCACGACCACCGCATTAAAAGTGCGATGCTCTACCAACTGAGCTACCGACTCGTGGGACAAATAGTAGTATAGCAGGACAGTGATGAAAGTTGGACTGATTGGTACCGGTGCGATTGCAAATAAACACGCACAAGCCTACAAGAACATTGGCTACGAGATCGTTGCCGTAAGCAACAAAACAGAAGAGCGCGGGCGAGCGTTTGCCGAACAGTGGGGCGGGACGTGCTTCAAGAATTGGGAAGACGTCTGCACGCATCCCGAGGTGGATTTTGTCGACCTGTGCACGTTTCCGGATGTGCGCTATGAACCGCTGAAACTCGCCGCCGATCATGGCAAGCACATCCAGGTGCAGAAGCCGATCGCCATTGACGTGGCTACGGCGCAGGCCATGGTGGATTATGCCAAGGCGCGCGGGGTGAAACTGAGCGTGGTGAGCCAGGGTCGGTTCTACGATTCGATCATCTTCCTCAAAAAGGCGCTGGCGGACGGGCGACTGGGCACGATCTTCCAGGCCGACGCCTATGTGAAGTGGTGGCGCAGCGAGGAATACTATTCGCGGCCAATCAAGGGCAGTTGGTCGGTGGAAGGCGGCGGATCTCTAATCAATCAGGGCATCCACCAGGTGGATTGGCTGCTATATCTGATGGGCGATGTGCAACAGGTGTTCGGGCAGTGGCATCTGGGCGTGCGGCACAAGATCGAGAGCGATGATGTGTTGAGCGCGCTGGTGCGATTCAAGAGTGGCACGACGAGCGTGATCCAGACGTCGACGGCGATGTGGCCGGGCTTTACCGAGCGCATTGAGATCCATGGCACGAAGGGTTCGGCGATTCTGGCCGGGGACCGGTTGGTGCGCTGGGAGGTGTCTGGCGAAGATGCCGGTGAGCCCGCGCCGGTGGCCGATAACGTGTCGAGCGGGTCGAGCGACCCGATGGCAATTTCGCTGACGCCATTTGAGCGCGCGTTTCTCAACTTTGGCAACGCCATCAAGAACAACGAAGAGCCGTTGATCAGCGGTGTTGAAGGCTTGAAGGCGCTTGAGCTGGTGCAGGGCATTTATACAAGCGCGCGGGAGAACCGGCTGGTGAACCTGGGTACGCTGCATGGGTAACTGGTGGCGCCTGCGGGTGCCTGCGTCGAGCGCCAATCTTGGCCCGGGGTTTGATGCGCTGGGCCTGGCGCTGAGTCCTTATCTGTATTGCAAATTTCGTCAAGCCGAGAAGTTGACCATCCGCGCCAGTGGCCGCGATGCGCACCTGATCTCGAGCGGAGAAGACAACCTGATCTGGCAGACGGCGCTTACCGTGGCCGAGCATACGGGCGAGCCGCTGCCACCGGTGGAGCTCGAGGTGACGAACGAGATCCCACTCGGCAAGGGCCTGGGCTCGAGCGCCGCGGCGCTGACGGCGGGCGTGATCATTGCCGATCGCATGCTGGGGCTGAACTGGAAGAACCACCGGATTCTCGATGAGGCGGCGCGTATTGAAGGGCATCCCGACAATGTGGCGGCGTGTGTGCTGGGTTCGATCGTGGCGAGCGCCATTGATTCAAGCGGCATGACGCGGGCCGTGCGGCTTGAATTGCCGCCGAGCTTTGAGGTGGCAATCGTGGTGCCGGACTTTCCGCTGCCGACGCACGAGGCGCGCGCGGTGCTGCCGGACAGCTATTCGAAGGCCGATGCGGTGTTTAACGTACAGCGCTCGGCATTGCTGATCGCGGCACTGGCCACGGGCACGAATACGGCGTTTCCCGCCGCGCTTGAAGACCGGATGCACCAGCCATACCGGCAGAAACTGGTGCCGGGGCTCGAAGAGATTCTGAAACTGCGAGCGCCGGGGCTGTTGGGGTGTTGTCTCAGTGGCGCGGGGCCGAGTATTCTCGTGTTCTTCGAGAAAGGACATGGAGAAGTGGTGCGCCGTGTACAACAGATCTTTGAGGCTCACGGACATGCGGCCGAGGTGTTTGATTCGAAGATCGACCGGCAAGGCTACTATCTGGTGGAGCAGGAGGACTGATGAATCGTCGTACCGCGCTGGGATTGACGCTGGCCTCAGTGTTGGCCGCACAGGAAGCCGACCGCAACGGGCGGGTGGTGGTGCGCATCGAGACGGAGCTGGGCGAGATCCTGGTGGCCTTGAGCGGCGATCGCGCCCCGGTGACGGTGAAGAATTTTCTCCGTTATGTGGATGAGGGCTTCTATGACGGTGGCGTGTTCCACCGCACGGTGAAGCCCGATAATCAGCCGCAGAGCCCGGTGAAGATCGAAGTGATCCAGGGCGGGCCGAACCCGGAAAAGAAAGATGCTGGCTACGAGCCGATCGTGCTCGAGCGGACGACGCTGACGGGGCTGCGCCATGTGAACGGCGTGATCTCGATGGCGCGGTCAGGACCGGATACGGCGACTTCTGATTTCTTCTTCTGCATTGGAGACCAGCCGGAGCTTGATTTTGGTGGCAAGAGGAACCCGGACGGGCAGGGATTTGCCGCGTTTGGCATGGCGCTCAAGGGACTTGATGTCATTCGCAAGATCCAGCAGCAGCCGGTGGAGGGCCAGAAGCTGACCCCGCCAGTGAAGATCCTCAAAATCAGCCGCGTTGACTGATGTTCTGCGCGACTTCGCGCACCTCGTCTGCCTCAAAATCACGACCCACCGAGCGGAAGTAGGCTTCCATCATCTCGTAGACCTCGAGGTCTTTGGGGTCCATGCGGAGCGCCTCATGACACCAGTTCTGAAAGGCGCGCACTTCATTGATACGCAGGCTCAATTTGGCGAGGAGCTTGGCGATGCCGGCGGTTTCGCGGTCGGATTCGACGGCTTCTTCGAGTAGCTCAATGGCTTCGCCGATCTGGCCATTGGCGGCCAGCGCTTCAGCCCGGGACAAATACGATTCAGGCATTAGTCTTTCTTCAGTTCAAAACTTCCCATGATGCGGCGGTAGG
>CAZBTA010000054.1:0-25379 GCA_964494515.1 uncultured Bryobacter sp. | reverse complement strand
TCCACCGGCAATCGTGCTGTTGCTTACGCCGTCGCCGATGGCGCCCAGATCACGGCCGATGCGCCCGCCGCTGGCGGCAGCATGGTCGCCGTCTTCACCACCGGCCTCGGCCTCGCCACGCCGGCCCAGTTGACGGGCGACATCGTCCGCACGGTCCAACGCTATGCCGACGTCAAGGTCACCGTCGGCGGTCGCGACGCCTCAGGCGTCAGCGCCACGCTTATCCCCGGTTACGTTGGCTTCAGCCAAACGGTCTTCATGGTGCCTGCCGGCCTCTCCGGCGGACAGGCGCTTGAAGTCGAATATCAGGGCGTTCGGTCCAATCGCACGCTCCTGTTTGTTCGCTAGCACCTCCCCCAACCCCGACGGCGCTGGTAGTCACGGACCAGCGCCGTCTTCTTTTGTGAGATCGTGAATTTGGATATGACTCGACTGGCATTGCTCCTCGCGGCATCCACCCTGCTCGCACAGGACGCGAAACTCGAAGCCCTGCGTAACCTCGGCAAGGCCTTCTATGAGAACCCCACCACGCAAAAAGAAGCCGTAACCACGCTCAAACAAGCCTGGGATCTCGCCCCTAAATCCACCCGCGAACATCTCAACTACGGTCTTGCTCTCCTCAAAGCCGGCCAGGGCCCCGACGCCATCCGCGAGCTCCTCGCCGTGCAGAAGGAAAAGCCCGAGATCCCCCACACCTGGTTCACCCTCGGCATCGAATACAAGAAGCAGGGCGAAACCCAGAAGGCTCTCGAGCAGATGCGTGGCGCCGCGCGGCTCGACCCCAAAGAGCCGATCATCCAGTACAACATCGGCGTCCTACTCAAGCAGCTCAACGATGCCCCCGGCGCCACCGCCGCCTTTGAGCGCGCCGCCAAACTCGACACCAATCTTGCCGCCGCCCGCTTTCAGCTCTTCAACATGTACCGCCAGGCGGGCCGCGCCGCCGACGCCAAGGCCCAGCTGGAGACCTTCCAGGGCCTCAAAAAACTCACCGAAGGCGCCGCCGTCCCTGAGGACGTCGACTGGTGCCAGTATTCCGAGATCTACGATCCCAAACCCGCTCCGCCCGCGCGCGACAAGACGATCCCCCGCTTCACCGAGCGCAAACTCGCCGACCCCTGGAAGGGCGCCATCGCCTTCGGCAACGCAGCGATCTATTGGGACAACCAGGGCCTGAGCCTCAATGCCAAGCGCATCGCCAGCGTCTCCGGCGTGCGCCACGTCGCCGCCGGCGATTACGACAACGATGGCCTCGTCGACCTCTGCGTCATCGGCGAAGAGATGCCGATCCTGCTCAAGAATCAGGGCACTGCCTGGCGCCAGTTGCCGCTGCCCGCCCGCGGTAGCTTCAACAAGTGCGTCTGGCTCGATTACGATCACGACTACGACCTCGACCTCATCGTCCTCGGCGAGCAGCAATTGCTGTTGCGCAATCAGGGTGAGGCGGGCTTTGCCGACAAGAGCACCGACTTCCCCTTTGCCCCCGGCAAGGCGATCGACGGCGTCACCACGCGCGTCATCCCCGATACGCGCGGCTTCGACCTCATCGTCAGCTACGAGAGCGGCGAAGGCGTTCTCTATCGTGATCTCCTGCTCGGCAAGTACGCTCGCGAGCCGCTTCCACTGCTGCCCGCCGGCGCCACCAACCTAATCACCGGCGATCTCGATCAGGACAGCACGCTCGACCTCGTCTTCAACACCGGCGATACCGTCAAATGGCTCTCCGCCGGGCTCACCAAATCGAACGACGCCCCCGCCCTCAAAGGCCGCGTCGTGATCGCCGACCTTCGCAACGACGGCCGCTTCGAGCTTGTCCCCGCCATTGCCACGCTCGACTTCAACAACGACGGCAAGGCCGACCTCGTCGAGCAGCGCGCCACCGGTTGGGTCGAACGCACCAACGCGACCCTCGGCCTCAACAAGGCCCTGCGCCTCAGCCTCGACGGCGTCAAGAACATCCGCACCGCCCCCGGCTCTGAAGTCGAAGTCCGCATCGCTGGCCTCTATCAGAAGAAGCTCTACGAGGGCTTCCCCCTCAGCTTCGGCGTCGGCCGCGCCACCCAGGTCGACGTCGTCCGCATCACCTGGCCCAACGGCCTCATCCAGAACGAGATGAAGCAACTTATCGCCACGCCGCTCAAGTACAAGGAGGCCCAGCGCCTCTCCGGCAGTTGCCCCATTGTGTGGACGTTCAACGGCGAAGAGTTCGAATACATCACCGACGTGCTTGGTGTCGCCCCGCTGGGCGCAAGCGCTGGTGACGGCACCTTCTTCACGCCCGATCACGACGAATACATCTCCATCCGCTCCGAGCAGCTCAAGCCCAATGCCTCCGGCAAGCTCGAGATCCGCCTCACTGAAGAGCTCAGCGAGGCCGCCTACTTCGATCAAACGCGCCTGCTCGTCGTCGATCACCCCGCCGACACGGCCATCTATTCGAATGAGAAATGGAAGGCCCCGCCCTTCCCCGAGTTCCGCCTCTTCGGCGTCAAGACGCCCATCCATGCGCGCAAGGCCGTGGATCATTCCGGCAATGACGTCACCACCCTGCTCGCCGCCAAAGATCGCACCTATCCCAACTTCTACAAGCGCACCACCGCCGGCATCGCCGAGCGCCACATGCTCACCCTCGATTTCGGCAACGCCGCCCCGCGCAACAACGCCATCCTCGTGCTCGATGGTTGGGTCGACTGGGCTGATGGATCCACCTTCCTCGCCGCCGCCCAGGAGGGCAAACCACTATTCGGCCCCATGCTGCAGGTACGCAACAAGAAGGGCGAGTGGGTCACCGTGATTGAGGACATGGGCATGCCCTCCGGCAAGCCCAAAACGATCACCGTCGATCTCACTGGCAAGTTCCTCTCGGCCAGCCGCGAAGTCCGCATCATCACCAACCTCTGCGTCTACTGGGATGAGATCTTCCTGAGCGAGGGCAGCACTGCTCCCCAGCACCGCCTCACACCACTCACGCCCACCGCCGCCTCGCTGCAATTCCGCGGCTTCTCGCCGTCCATCATCCACCCCGAGCGCAAGCAGCCCGAAGAGTTTCGCTATCCCAATCCCGAGCCGACTTCGCTCTGGAATCCCACGCCGGGCAACTACACCCGCTACGGCGATGTCACCCCGCTCGTCTCTGGCCTCGATGATCAACTGGTCGTCATGGGCTCCGGCGATGAGCTGCGTCTGAGCTTCGACCCCTCCGCGCTGCCGCCACTCCCCGCCGGCTGGCGCCGCGACTATCTGCTCCATGTCGACGGCTGGGCCAAGGATCGCGACGCCAACACCGCATTTTCACAAAACGTTAATCCGCTCCCCTTCCACAAGATGAGTGGATATCCGTATAAGCTAGACACTGAACGGTCACCGGGCGAGGCCAGCCAGCGGGAATACAACACCCGTCCCGCTCTCAAGCTGCTGCGCCCCTTGAGTAATTGATAAGAGGTAACGGTAGTTATGTCCCGGATCGAACGGATCCTCTGGGGCGCCTTCGCCCTCCTGTTGTTGAATAGCGCATACCTTGCCGCGTTCGCTCAGGCCAATCTCTTCTATATGGCCAATGTGCTGCTGCACATTGTTGCCGGCGCGCTCATCACCGCCGGGGTCATCTGGCAACTCAAACGTGAGAATCGCATCGCGAGCCTCCTGCTGGGCGCCTCGCTGCTCATCGGCCTCTACCTCGCCATCACGGGCAACACTTCCGACAAGGCGTGGATCCTCGCCGCGCACATCGCGGTTGCCGTCATCGGCGCCGCCTGGATCAGTCGGCAACACCGCGTAGCCGTCGCCTGCCTTGCCATGTTGCCAATGGCAACATACTTCTACGATCGGGCCTACTACGGCCCCTCCCAGCGCATCGCCAATCCTTCCCTCACCATCCCCACCTCGATGGCTGAAGAAGGTCGCAAGCAGGGCCCCTTCTGGCCCTCGCCCGCCGACACCGACGTCAAGAAGACCATCCCCTCCAACTTTTTCATGGATTCCAAGCTCTGCGGCGAATGTCATAAGGACATCTACGAGCAGTGGAACAGCTCCATGCACCACTTCTCGAGCTTCAACAATCAGTACTACCGCCGCGCCATCGAGCACATGCAGGACGTGCAGGGCTCCACCCAGCCCTCCAAGTGGTGCGCCGGCTGTCACGATCACGCGGTCTTTTTCAACGGCCGTTGGGAAAAGCCGATCAAGGAACAGGTCTACACCCCCGAGGCACAGAACGGCCTCGGCTGTCTTTCCTGCCACAGCATCGTCCATGTCAATGGCAGTGTCGGCAATGGCAATTTCGTGATCGAGTACCCGCCGCTCCACGATCTCGCCTCCAGCCGTAACAAGTACGTGCGCATGATCGACAACTTCCTCACCTACGCCGATCCTGAGCCGCACCGCAAGACCTTCCTCAAGCCCTTCATGCGCGAGCAGTCCGCCGAGTACTGCTCCACCTGTCACAAGGTCCACCTCGACCAGCCGGTGAACAACTACCGCTGGCTGCGCGGCTTTAACGACTACGACAACTGGCAAGCCTCGGCCGTCTCCGGCCAGGGCGCGCGCAGCTTCTACTACCCGCCCAAGTCGAGCACCTGCAGCGAATGCCACATGCCGCTCGTCCCGTCAAAGGACCCCGGCAACCGCGACGGCAAGGTCCACTCACATCGCTTTGCCACGGCCAATACCGCCGTGCCGCATGTCAACGGCGACAAGAAACAACTCGACGAAACGATCGCCTTCCTCAAGAGCGGCTTCGTAACCGTCGATCTCTTCGCCATCACCCCTATTGAGAACGTCAAGGGCGAGACGCCCATGCTGCGCCGCAGTGGCGAGGCCCAGTCGCTCAACTCCACCATGGCCGTGGGCGAAGAGGCCGAAACCGCCGGCCAGTATTTCATCCGTGAAGTCTCCAAGGTGGCCGCCCCGATCGACACCGCCAAGGTCAAGGTCGAGCCCGGTTCCACCGTGCGCCTCGATGCCGTTGTGCGCACGCGTCGGGTGGGCCACTTCTTCCCTGGCGGCACGGTCGACGCCTACGATCTCTGGCTTGAGGTCAAGGGCTCCGACGCAAGCGGCAAGACCTTCTTCTGGTCGGGCAAGACCGAAGACAACGGCAAGGGCGCGGTCGAGAAGGGTGCCCACTTCTACCGTAGCTACATGGTCGACAAGGACGGCAATCACATCAACAAGCGCAACGCCTGGCAGGCCCGCAGCGTACTCTACGTGCGCCTGATCCCGCCCGGCGCGGCCGACACGGTTCATTACCGTGTGCAGATTCCCAAGGATGCCAAGCCGCCCTTCAAGTTTGAGGCCAAGCTCAACTACCGCAAGTTTGCCCACTCCTACAACGAGTTCTCCTACGAGAAGCGGCCCGATGTTTCTGGCCCGATCAAGGATCGCGTGCCCGACATCCCCATCGTTTCCCTTGCCGAGGCCCGCGCTGAAGTAGGCGCTGGCGCCACCAACTGGAACCCCGTCGTCGCTACAAAGGATCGCGAGCGCTGGAACGACTGGGGCATCGGCCTGCTCCTGCAGGGCGACCTCAAAGGCGCCGAGTATGCCTTTGAACGCGTCATTCAAGCCGAACCCGGCTACGCCGATGGCTATCTCAATGTCGCCCGCGCGCTCATTCAGGAAGGCGAAACCGAAAAGGCCAAGGGCTACCTCGCCCGCTCGCTCGAGAAGAATCCCAACCTCGCGCGCACCCACTTCTTCAAGGCCATGACCGAGAAGGCCGACGGCAACTACGACGCCGCCCTCGCCTCCTTGCGCAAGGTGGAAGAACAATACCCGCGCGACCGCGTCATGCTCAACCAGATGGGGCGCATCCTCTTCCTCAAGCGCGACTATGCGAACGCCGTCAGGTATCTGGAACGTGTGCTCGCCGTCGACAGCGAAGACGTCCAGGCGCACTACAACCTCATGCTGGCTTACCGCGGTCTGGGCGACACGCAACGCGCCGCGCAAGCCGAGAAGCTGTTCCGCCGTTTCAAGGTCGACGAATCGGCCATGGCCTCGACGGCCACCACTCGCATGGCCAGTCCTGAGGACAACAACGAGCGTCAACCCATCCACGATCACGAAAGCGTAAAGACTCCATGATGTCTCTGAGGTGGCTCGCGCCACTTGTATTGACCTCGCTCTGCCTTGAGGCGCAGACGTTTCGCGAAGCCAGCCTTGAGGCCGGCATCAAGTTCACGCACAACTCCGGTCGCGCCGGCAAGAAATGGTTGCCAGAGACGATGGGCAGCGGTGTCGTCTTCTTCGATGCCGATTCTGACGGCTGGCCCGACCTGTTGTTGCTCAACTCGCGCGACTGGTCGCCCCGCGGCCGCAAGTCCCTCTCGGCGCTTTACCGCAACAACAAGAACGGCACGTTCACCAACGTCACCTTGGGCAGCGGGCTCGACTTTGAAACCTACGCCATGGGCGGAGCCGCCGCCGACTACGACAACGACGGCCGCGAAGACCTCTACATCACCTCGCTCGATGGCGACCGCTTGCTGCACAACGAAGGCAACTTCAAGTTCCGTGACGTCACCGCCACCGCCGGTATCGCCAACAAGGCCTTCGGCTCGAGCGTCGCATGGCTCGACTACGATCGCGACGGCAAGGCCGACGTCTTCGTCGGCAACTATGTGCAGTGGAATTCCAAGGGCGACCTCTTCTGTTCTCTCGATGGCGCCGCCAAGAGCTACTGCACGCCCGAATCCTACAAGGGCCAGAGCGTCAAGCTTTATCGCAATCTCGGCGGCGGCAAGTTTGAAGACGCCACGCAGAAAGCCGGCCTCGGCGATCCGACCTCGAAGACGCTCGGCGTCGCCATCTTCGACTACAACAACGACGGCTGGCCCGACATCTTCTCGGCCAACGACACCCAGCCCAACAAGCTCTACCGCAACAACAAGAACGGCACCTTCACAGAAGAAGGCGTAGCTGCCGGTATCGCCTTTGGCGAAGACGGCGTCGCCCGCGGCGCCATGGGCGTTGATGCAGCCGATTATGATCGCTCGGGCCGCGCCCATCTGCTGGTTGGCAATTTCTCCAATCAGATGCTCGGCCTCTATCACAATGAGGGGCGCGGGCTGTTCGTCGACGAGGCCCCCCGCCGCACGATCGGCAAGGCCAGCCTGCTCAGCCTCGCCTTCGGCGTGTTCTTCTTTGACTTCGATAACGACGGCTGGCTTGACGTCTTTGCCGCCAATGGCCACATCGATGAGGAGATCAATCGCGTCCAGCCCAAGGTGAGCTTCCGCCAGCCACCACTGCTGTTCCGTAACAACGCCAAGGGAGGGTTTGAAGACGTCTCGCGCAGCCGTGGCGCCGACCTCGTCAAGCCGCTGGTGGCCCGTGGCGCCGCCTATGCGGATTACGATCGCGACGGCGATCTCGACATCGTCATCAACAACAATCACAGCGCGGTCGCTTTCTTCAAGAACGAAGGCGGCAACAAGCTTTCGTGGATCGAGCTCAAGCTGGAAGGTGTGCAGAGCAATCGTTCGGCCCTCGGCGCGGTCGTGCGCATTGACGCGGCCTCGGGCCGGCAGTGGCAGACGGTGCGCTCGGGCTCGAGCTATCTCAGCCAGTCTGACCTCGCGCTCCACTTTGGCCTCGGTGCCGACACCACCATCCGCGCCATCGAGGTCGAATGGCCCAGCGGCAAAAAGCAGCGCTTTGCCAATGTCGCCGCGCGCAAACGTTACCTGATCCGGGAAGACTCTGAGAAACTGTTAGAGAAATGAACGATCTCAAGTTGCCCATCGCGGCGATTACCGACGAATTCTCTCCCACCGATCTCGAAGCCGCCATTGGCCGTATGGCCAGCATTGGCATGACGGGCGCGGAACTCCGCGTCGTCAACGGCAAGAACATCATGGATCTCACCGACGACGAGATCCGCCAGGCGCGCGACATCGCCAGCGCCAAAGGCATCTCGATCATCGGCATCGCCTCACCCATTCTCAAGTGTGTGCTGCCCAACGGCCCGGCCATCGACACCCGCTTCCAGCAGGACATCTTCAATTCGAAGCACACCTTCGATGACCAGCCCCGCCTGCTCGATCGCGCCTTCCAGATCTGCGAGCTCACAGGCGCAAAGTTCATCCGCGTGTTCAGCTACTGGCGTACCGTTGAGCCCGACAAGTGCTTCGGCGCCGTTGTGGAAGCGCTCACCGATCTCTCCGCCAAGGCCGCCGCGCAGAACGTCATCATCGGCATTGAGAACGAGCACGCCTGCCACATCGGCACCGCCGTCGAATCGCGCGCGATTCTCGACGCCGTGCAGCATCCCAATCTCAAGCTGGTCTGGGATCCCGCCAACGCCCTCGTCGGTGGCGAAGAGCCCTTCCCCTTCGGCTACGGCAAGCTGCCCGTCGATCGCATCGCCCACGTCCACGTCAAGGATTGCCACATGGAAGGCCACAAGCCCATCTGGGGCCCCGTCGGCACGCGCCACGTGGATTGGAAGGGTCAGGTCGCCGCGCTCGTCAACGACGGCTATAAGGGCTTCCTCAGCCTCGAGACGCATTGGCCGGGTCCGGATGGCGACAAGTTCCTCGGCTCGACAATCTGCGGTTGGAACATGCGCGGCCTCGCCTGCATGTAAATTGGCTTCGTTTGGTGCGTGGGCTCAGGCGTTGAGCTCACGCCCCTTCGTCTCCGGCAGTAGAAACACCAGCACCGCCCCCAGTAGAAAATACCCCGCGTTCAACACCAGCGCCATCGCAAGTCCACTCTTGTCGGCCACCGCCCCCACCGTCAACGGCGCCAGCGCGCTCAAGCCCCGCCCAAAGTTATACACAAATCCCTGCCCCGCCCCACGCACCGCCGTCGGATAAAGCTCCGCCAGCATCGTCCCAAACAACGAGAAGAATCCCGTCCCAAAGAATCCCAGCGGCGGCCCGGCCAGCAGCAATACGGTTCCCGTATTCTCACCCGCCCACCGCGGCGCGCTGCCATAGATCAACGTCATCGCCGCCGCGGCGGTCACATAAATCGCAAACGCCTTGCGCCGCCCGATGCGGTCCGCGAGTAATCCGAAACAGTTGTAGCCGGCAAACGCCCCCGCCTGCATCGCAATGATCCAGCCGCTAGACTTCACAATGCTGAAGCCCGCTCCGCCCGCCGCCACCGGCGCGGCGAGAAACCCGGGCAACCACGTAAACACGCCCCAATAGGCAAACAGCACCGCCGTGGCCAGCGCCGTCGCCACCATCGTCGTCCGCAGCAGAGCGCCCTTGAAGATCTCACTCAACGCACCGGCCGGTTCCTTGCGGTTCACCCACACCGGCGGCTCCGGCACATTACGGCGAATCCATACCGTCAGCAGCGCTGGCAACACACCAATCCAGAACATCGCGCGCCACCCATAGCTCGGCATCACCGTCGCCGCCACCACCGCCGCCAGCATGTAGCCAATCGCCCAGCCGCTCTGCATCAGCGAAATGGCACGCGCCCGCTTTTCAGCTGGCCAATATTCCGCCACCAACACTGCCCCCGCGCTCCACTCCGCGCCAAGCCCCAGCCCCACCAGCGACCGCCAGAAGAGCAGTTCGGTCAGGTTGCTCGCCGTCGCGCTCCCGCCCGAAGCAAGCGAGTAGAGCAGAATCGTGAAGATCAGCGTTTTCTGCCGGCCCAGCCGGTCCGCCGCAAGGCCACTCAGGATGCCGCCAAACGCCGACGCCACCAGCGTATAAGTAAACACCAGCCCACCCTGCTCGTTCGTCAAACCAAACTCGGCCCGAATGCTCTGCAGGGCGAAGGAATAGAGAAGGACATCCATGGCGTCCAGCATGAAGCCCAGCATCGCGGCCCACAGGGCCAGCCAGCGCGCGCGTGATTCGGTGAGTGGTTGAGACACGATCTAGACGAGTATACCCGTAACGTCTCGGTCATCTTCTGCGCCAAATCTAAGAAGTGAACGTCTAGTAATATAGAGGCAGCCGCATATGTCCGCCATTTTGAACCCAGTCCCATCACCGCAGGATCCGGCCCCCCGGCCAACTCTCGTTCCGCAGGAGCAGGAACCGAAGCGCGGTGGCTCCTGGCTGGTGTGGGGCGGGCTCGCGGTGCTGGTGGTGGGCAGCGTTGGAGCGTGGCGTTGGTACGACACAAAGCAGCAAGAGCAGCGTGCTCTCGCAATGCCGACGGTGCGGACGGTCAAGGCGCGCTTTGCGCCACTGCATGAGACGGTCAAGGTGACCGGCGTTACCACCGCGCGCAACTTCATGAACGTTACGGTGCCCAAGCTCACCGGCCCGGAAGGCAATCGTCCGATGACGATTCTCAAGATGGCCGCCAGCGGCTCGATGGTCAAGAAGGGCGATGTCGTACTCGAGATCGACGGCCAGTCGCTCCAGGATCACGTCGATGATGTGCACTCCACTGTGCTGCAGGCCCAGGGCGACATCGACAAGCGCAAGGCCGAGCAGGCGCTGGATATCGAAACGATGATGCAGAGCATTCGCGTGGCCAAGGCCGAGCTCGACAAGGTCAAGCTCGATGCTCGCGCCAAAGAACTGCGCACCTCCCTTGATCAGGAATTGATCCAGCTTTCGGTCGAAGAAGCCGAAGCCCGCTACAACGAATTGCTCAAGGATCTCGACCTCAAGAAGCAGTCACACGCCTCTGAAATGAAGATCCTCGTCTACACGATGGAACGTCACGCCCGCCATCGCGATCGCCATAAGGCCGACTTGAAGAAGTTTGTCGTCCGTGCCCAGATGGATGGCTTGTCAGTCACGCAGCCGATCTTCCGTGGTGGTGAGAATGACGCGCTCAAGGTGGGTGACGTCGTGGCCCCCGGCATGGTCGCCGTCAAGATTGTCGACCCCAAGAGCATGCAAATCGAAGGCGCCATCAATCAGGCCGAGGTTTCGCAGTTCCGCATTGGCGAGAGCGCCACGATTACTCTCGATGCCTTCCCCGGTCTCACGATGAAGGGCCGCCTCTATTCGGTCGGCGCGCTTGCCGTTGCCGGAGGCCGTCAGCAGAATTTCATCCGCACCATCCCGGTGCGCGTCGCCATCGATGGCTTCGATCCCAAGCTCATCCCCGACCTTTCAGCCGCGGCTGAAGTGCTCACCGCCACTCGCGAAGAGAAGGCCGTGATCGTACCGCGCGCCGCTGTGCACGAAGAAGACGGCAAGAGCTATGTCTTCGCCAAAGACGGTGCCCGCTTCGTGCGCCGCGAGGTCAAGACCGGCTCGATGAACGCCACCCAGGTGGCCATCGCCTCCGGCCTTACTGCTGGCGAAGAAGTTGCGCTGAATTACTCTCAACCCCAGCAGCAACTGGCTTCGCGCTAAGCCTTAGCTCCCCCTTGCCCCCGGGCAGATCCAACGTTTCCGTTCCCGTCGCGGTTTGAATCACGGCCTTACCGGCCGCGCGTGAGCTGTAGCGCACGCGGAATGTCGCTTCCTCTCGCACCACTTCTTCCACCCGCACATTCGTATCGAGCAAGCGCGTTTCGGCTTGTTCCGAAGTCGGTTCGATCACCCATTCCCCGCGCGGCAGCAACAGCCTTGCGCCATCGGTCAGAGGCCACGTCATGCCATTCACCCGCGCATTGCCCTTCCATGCCACCGTGGCTGGCGCGCCGAGGCTGATATGCAGCTTGCCGCCCTCCTCGCGATAGTGCTCAACACGGGCCGCTGCCGGGCCCAGCAAGGGCAGGTCCACCGGCCGCAGAGAATACTCAAAGTACAGCGCCACCTGGTCAAAGCTCGCCGCTGCCTCATGCACGAGTTGCGCCAGCTCGGCGCCGGTTTGCCGACGTGTCGGATACACGTCCTGATAGCGGTCGACAATGTTCAGGTCGATCGAGAGCCGTTCCGGCTGCGCCGTCAGGCCTTCATAACGCTTGCGGATCTCGCGGTACCGCGCTGGCCCAAGGTGCCACACGGTGGCCGGGTCCTCAATGAGAAAGCCCGTGCCCATGCCCTCAGTGCCCCGCAGAACACGTGCCGCATCGGCCCCCAGCGCATCGCGCATGTTCGTATCAAAGCGGTCATCGATGTGCGTCAGCACGATGTCAAAGTGGGGCCGCTTGTCGCGCAGCACGGCCAGCCGAGCCAACCAGTCCGACTGCAGGCGTGCCGCCAGATTCGCCCGGTATTCAAGCAGCCGCGGCAATCCCTCACCCTTCAGATCCTCAAGTGGATCCCGACCGTAGAGTTGTTTGTATTCAGCGCGCACCGCATCATGAAACGGCGTAAAGCGCGCCGGGTTGCCCGCCCCTTCGAGTGATTCAAAGTACAGCTCCCCCAGATTCACCCCATCCCATTCAAACCGCCGCAACAGCGCAAGGATGTTGTCTTCCGCCAGGCGCGAGCATTCGCCATCCACGAGATTCATCAGCCGTCGCCAATCAAGACTCGCATCCTGTCCCGTAGCCGTCTTCTCACGGCACTGCGGATAGCGCTGCCAGAACGCCTCGCTCACATGTGGCAGTTCCACCCACGCATACACCTGGATGAGGTTCTCGTGGCAGATCCGGATCAACTCCTCAAGCCACTTCGCTTTCTCTGCGGGCGCTTCGTCAAACTGCCAGCTCGTCACATGGATCGCGCCAATGCCTGCCGTCTTCCACTGCGCCACCAGATAGCGTTGATCCACTCGCTGGCGATACCCGGCATCAAAGAACGCCCACAATCCCCTGCCCCGCGCCAGTGGCTCCAGCCCCGCGGCCAGCAACGCCTGCGGCAGAAATGGATAGCGCTCATAGCCGCTGTCACCAATGGCGGTCGCCGTCCACACCACCGCGCCATTGCCCGTCCGACGGACGGCCACCAGCGGCGTATCCGACCAGCGATCCTTCGCGCGCACCTGCCAGTCAGCGCTCAACGCTGCCGCCTCAATCGTCTCGGCGTTCTTCCAAACGATTGGCATCTCGGGGCTGGCCACATCGCGTAGTTGGCGCACTTCCACCTTCTTGCCGCCACGCTTCACTCCCAGCGCTTCCGCCGTCGCCGAATGCCCCTCCAGAATCACCACCGCGCCATCTCGCGCCTCGCCGCCGACGATTACCCGCGCCTTGTCACCCGCCGCCGGCACCAGCCCCAGCGAGCGCAAGATCAGCTCCCAGCCGGGCGCCGGGGTGAGCACGCGATAATCCTGCGCCCACCCCAATCCGCAAGCAAGAACCAAAAGACTAACGAGTAAACGCATACCAGACTCCCGCCCGAATATCGGTATAGCGACGCGGCCGCGACCCGTCGCCCTTCAGCATCTGGCGGCCATAAACCGCATCGGCAAAGAAATAAACACCCGGCGGCAACGCCGGCACGCGCCAGCGAATGCCGGGTCCGAATTCGTAATAGTTCGCCCAATCCATCCGCTTCAAATCACCGGTCATATTGAGGTTGAGATAGAACTGCACCGGCACATTCGGCGCATGGTAGCCCACGCGGTTCTGGCTGTAGAACAACGTGTTGTGATCAAAGCGGCTCAGATAAACGGCATCAATGGTCGAGGTGGTAAACCACCCGCCTTCATTCGACAGGTTGGCCGCGCCACTGCTGCGTGCCCAGTTCACGCCGGCGCGATAGTCAGGCATCATCGTCGCCACGTTCTGTTGCCGGGCAAAGTACTGCCATGAGTTGCCCACTTCACCCCAAGCCATCAAGCCATGCTTGCGCGGCGTCGCCACCCCGGCGGCAAACACCACCGCCCGCTCACTTAGCGTGCCCGGCGCCACCTGTCCCGCGATGCCGCGCGCAGTGCCGCTATTGCGCCCGAGATCTCCAATAAAGCGCACCGAGAGATACGGCCGGACCGTCAGCCGCGGCACTTTGAACTCGGCCTTCAATTGCCCGTAGGCAAAGATCTCGCTCCAACGCGAAGAGTAAAACGGCAACATCCACGCCGTAACGCGCACCGGCGCCAGCGAGGGCCGCAGGTTGCGATAAGCGCGATCGGCCTCACCAGCCACCTTTGGGTCGCTACTGCGCCGGGCAAGATCAAAGCACCGCACGGCATCCTTATCCTGCTTGAGCATGTTGTAGGTCCAACCCAGGCGCAGCGTCGTGGCGGCGTCATCCGGATTCGTCTCATGCAACTGCAGCAGGTAGCGCAGCGCATCGTTCAGGTAGCCCTTCTCGAAGCTCGTCTGCGCGAGGTCGCGCACCGCCGTCAGGCCACTCTCATTCTTCGCTTTCTCCGCTGGCGGTGGGGCCACCTTCGGCGCCCGCAGAAATGCAAGCTGCGCCGTCACCAACGCGTCATTGGGCTCAAGCCGCAGCACGCCTTCAAACACCGCGATGGCTTCCTTCTCGCGGTTCATCTTAAGCAGCAGAAAGCCCAGCTCACGCCGTAGCGGTGCATTCACCGGGTCCATCTGGACGGCAAGCTCAAACTCGTACACATAGGGGTAGCGCTGCGGCAGCAGTTCTTTGGCCTCTTCGGCGATCATCGCCGGGCCACCGCGCGAGGCGGCAATCAGCGCGGCATGCGCGTAGTCGGGTCGTACGGCTTCACGTTCCACCCGCGCAATATCGAGCAGAAACCGTCGCTTGTCCGGCTTGAGCGAAAACGCCGTGCGATATTCACTCGCTGCCTCAACCCATTCGTTGTGATCCTCAAGCAGTCGCGCCAGTTCTTCGTGCACGCTATAGCTGTCGGGCGTCTTGGCTACCGCCTCACGCCAGCGGGCGATCGACGTCTTCAGCTCCTGATCGAGCCGTTCGGCCGTCTCGCCCGCCTGCTTGCGAATCGCCTCATCTTTACCGGTCAGCTTGAGGCGCATAAAGATCTCAAAGGCTTCTGCCCGCTTGCCGGTCTCATAAGCAAGGTAAGCGTATTCGAGGCCCAGCCGCTCGTCATCAGGCTTCGCCTCGATCACCTGCTTGAGGGCATCGCGCCCCAGATCCGTCTCGCCCATCTTGAGCAGCAGATAGGCATAATCGGTCCGCGCTGCTACCTGCCCCGGCTCAAGCGCAAGCCCGGCTTCAAACTCCGTGCGAGCCTGCTCGAGCCGGCCGGCGCGCAGATGTTCATAAGCCCGATTCAGACTATCCCGGCTCTGCGTCTGGCCAGACAAACAAATGGCGAAGAAAAGCGCGAGCGCAAAGAGGTACTGCAGCATGGTTCGATTCGTGTAGATAGTGCCGTGATTTGTGGAAACGTCGCAAAGTTTTTCAGGCATCCTGTAAACATGGCGATCCGGCCGTTCCTCCTCGAGAGGTACTTTGCACGCTTCGAGTTTCAGACGCCCTACCTGTTGGCCAGCTCCGACTGTGAATCGATGCAGCTCACGGACCTGCTTGCCATGGCCACTCCCGAACAACAACGCGCCTGGCAGAGCACCCGCCTCGGTTATGCGGAATCCGCCGGCCATCCGCGCTTGCGCACGTTGATCGCGGGCCTTTACCCCGGACTGCGGGAATCAGACATCATCACCGCCGCCCCCGAAGAGGCGATCTACCTGACAATGCGCACGCTGCTCCGTCCGGGCGACAGGATTGTAGCTACGTTTCCGGGCTACCAGTCGCTATATGAAATCGCAACGTCAATGGGTTGCGAGGTTGTCCGCTGGGAGCCCGATGAACGCTCCGATCGCTGGCACTTCAGTATCAATCGTCTGCGCGAGTTGCTCGATAGCGACACCCGCGCGCTGGTCGTCAACTTTCCGCATAATCCGACCGGGGCCCAGCCCTCCGCGGCCGAATGGGACGAGTTGATGGGCCTCGCCAGTGATGCCGACGTGTGGCTGATTTCTGATGAGATGTATCGCGGTCTTGAGGACGGCGTGCCGGCCTTGGCTCCGGCGGCGACCCGCTATGAGCGAGCGATCACCATTGCCGGGCTTTCCAAGGCGTATGGACTTGCCGGGCTGCGCATGGGATGGGTGGCCTGTCGCGACCGCCGGCTGCTCGATCGCGTGCAGTCGTACAAAGATTACACCACCATCTGCGCCAGCCCCGTCGTCGAACAACTCGCCATGATCGCCCTGGAGAACGAGGCGTACTTGCGTGAGCGAGCCCGGGGCATCATCCGCGGCAACATGCAGTTGCTGCGCGCATTCTTCCGCCGAACTGACGACCTCTTCTCACCCCGCTGGCCCGTGGCGGGCCCGGTTTGCTTTCCACGCTGGAAGGGCCCGAGCGCAAGCGAGATGTGTGAGCGCAGCGCCACGCGCGGCGGCGTGATGCTGCTTCCCTCCACCGTTTACGAATACAGCGATTCCCACGTCCGCATGGGCGTTGGGCGTACCAGCTTTCCAGAGGCGCTCGAGAAGTTTGAAGAGTTCCTGCGCCTAGAATGAAGTTGTCATGGCACTGCTGGTGGATTACCTCGATATCGACTCGCAACTCAGCACCGAAGAGAAGCTGATTCGCTCCACGGCTCGCCGCTTCGTCGAGGAGCAAATTGCCCCGCTCATCCGCGATGCTTATGCGGCGGGACGCTTTCCGATCGAGATCATCCCCGCCATGGCTGAGATGGGATTTCTGGGCGCCAACCTCGAAGGCTACGGCTGCGCCGGAATGTCGAATGTCGACTACGGCCTGGTCATGCAGGAGCTCGAGCGTTGCGACTCGGGCATTCGCAGCTTCGCCAGCGTGCAGGGCGCGCTGGTCATGTATCCCATCCATACATTCGGCACCGAAGAGCAAAAGCAGCTCTGGCTGCCCGAGCTCGCCGCGGGCCGCAAGATCGGCGCCTTTGGCCTCACCGAGCCCGAGTTCGGCTCCAACCCGGCCGGGATGCTCACACGCGCGGTCGCCTATGGCGATTCGTGGGTCCTCAACGGCGAGAAGACCTGGATCACGAACGGTGGCATCGCCGACGTGTGCGTCGTATGGGCGCGAACGGAGGTGGG
Organism: uncultured Bryobacter sp.; assembly: GCA_964494515.1. Lineage (GTDB taxonomy): Bacteria > Acidobacteriota > Terriglobia > Bryobacterales > Bryobacteraceae > Bryobacter. The sequence goes on along the minus strand of CAZBTA010000054.1, from coordinate 8,581 downwards.
CGTACAGGGCTTTCTCGTCGAGCGCGGCATGCCGGGCTTCTCCACCACGGATCTGCATGGCAAGATGTCGATGCGCGCCAGCATTACCTCAAGCCTTGTCTTCAGGGATTGTCGCGTGCCCGCCACTCACGTGCTGCCGCTGGCCCGGGGCCTCAAGTCGGCATTGATGTGCCTCACGCAGGCGCGCTACGGCATTGGCTGGGGTGTGATTGGCGCGGCAGAGGATTGCTTCACCACCGCGCGCGACTACACCGTGACACGCAAGCAGTTTGACCATAAGCCAATCGCCAGCCATCAGCTCGTGCAGGAAAAACTGGCCGACATGATCACCGCCATCTCGCAGGCGAGGTTAATGGCGCTACATTGTGGCCGGCTCAAGGATGGCGGCAAGCTGCGCCCCGATCAGGTATCCATGCTCAAGCGCAACAACGTCGCGATGGCGCTCGATTGCGCGCGCTCAAGCCGCGACCTGCTGGGCGCCAACGGCATCATGGAAGAATACCCGGTGATGCGCCACATGGCCAATCTCGAAAGCGTGATCACCTACGAGGGCACCGACCACATCCACGCGCTCGTCATCGGCGAAGCCGTCACCGGCATCGCCGCCTATCGTTGATCGAGCGCGGCCTTGAGCGCCTTCTTCATGCTCGATTCAAAGCTCTCGCAGGACACCGCAACCAGCTTGCGCAGTTCGGCGCCTTCGTAATCCTTACGAACGCTATTGCCCTGCTGCTTGACGAGAGCATCCATCTTCGCCTGCCCGAGCGCATCGAGCATGCCACGGATAGCGCGATAGTAGCCGCGCTGGCCGGGGATCTTGCGACATCCATTGATCATTGCCCCCAGCGTCTCGCCGCGCGAGGCATCATCCACCGAAGCATGCGTGGCCACCAGCCCACCCCATTCATCGAGGAAGGGTCCGAGCGGCAGCAGCAAGTCCGGGCTTTGCCTTAGCCCGCGAATCGAGCGCAAAGGATAATGACGATGGCCTTCGCTGGCCATCACCTTCTTGTACACCCGCGCCGCATCGGAAAACACGCCACCGAATGGCTTCGTATTCTCATGGGCCAGCCGGCCAAACTCGCGCCGTGCCGGCTCATACAGGTCGCCCTTCGGCCAGTAGGAAAAGCCCTGATCGACATCGCCGACATTGTGCGTGAGCGAGGAGGAAATACGAAGCGCATCGAGCTCAAGGCCCTTTGTCTCGGTAGCCGTAACAAACTCGATCGCCTCGCGCCGCAGCTCTTCATTGATGGCGCCGAAGGCCCGCTCGGCGTACTCGCCGTCGCCCGTCTTGAGAAACGTCTGCAGGGCCCCCATGAGGACACTCAACTGCTCACCGTTATGGCCGCTCACCGGGCCGAGGCCGGCCACCTGCGTGTAACGCCGGGAGACGCCATCGAGAGGCCAATGCATCGCGCGCAGCGCCATCTCAAACATGCGCCGGTGTGAGTCGCGATCCTTGGTGTCTTTCCAGAGCAGGCCACGGATCTTCGAATCAACGTCGGTGGGGATAAACGTCGCCACTGTGGCGTGATGGCAGGACAGGCAAAGCGCAAAGTAGTCTTCGACATACTCGGGCTGTGAGTCGGGCCAGGTGTAGCCGCGACGCACCAACCGCAGAATGTCGAGGAAGTCGAGATCGATCAGACGACCTTCGCGGGATGGGTTTGTTTCGACAAAAAGAAATGGGGCTGTGTTCTCCACCCATTCGATCAGGGTGGAGGGGCTGATGTAATCAAGCATGCGATGGCCAGTTGGGACGACGCTTGTCAGCAAACGCGGCGCGGCCTTCACGGGAATCGGGTGAGGCCAGCAGAGCAGCCTGAGCGGAGGCCGGGTCGCCCCCGGAACAAACGAAGCCAATCCCGCGTGAAAGTGCTTCGGCTGAAGCATTTGCGAGCGCCTGGGAAACAGCCTCAGCCCGCTCGTCCAGCTCGAATGAAGGCACAACTTCCTGGATCAGCCCCCAGGCCAGCGCCTCGGGTGTATTGAAGATCTTGCTGCTCAGAGCGAGTTCCAGCGTGCGGCGCGCCCCCAGTGCGCGCTCAAGGGCGGCGTAGGCGAGAAAAGGCCAGTTGCCCGTGCGAATCTCCGTCAGCCCGAAGGTGGTGCCGTGAGCCGCGAGAACGATGTGGGCGTTAGCCACCAGGCCCAAGCCTTCGGCCAGTGCCGGTCCACCAAGGGCGGCTATCAGTGGCTTGCGCAACTGCTGCCCGATCGTCAGAAGTGCGGGAGCCGCAGAGCTCTCGAGCGGAGCCATGTCATCCCAATTGATGCCCGCGCAGAACACCGGGCCTTGCGCCTTCAGCAGCACGGCGCCTACCGCGCGATCTTCATTGGCGGCCAGAAGCGCATCCAGAAGAGCGCGGCAGTATACCTCATTTAGGGTATTTTTGGTTTCCGGGCGATTGAGTGTGATTTCGAGGGCGCGGCCATTGCGCTGAATGTCGAGAGGAGAAGACATCGTCTAGCAATAGGATCGCAGAAAAGAGAAAGGCCCAAAATCGATGTTGTCTCGTCCCTTGCAACACCAACTCCGGGCCTTCAGGAAAACAAGCCGTAAAGCTTGCCTCCTATTTAATACAAGCGCAGAAGTGGGTCGATTTGTGCCAAAATTTTCCAAATTTTTTTCAAGACCTCATGCGGGCATAATACGTAAAGTGATTCGCACGATTCTGTTTGATCTGGGGAACGTCATCGTCCCGTTTGATATCCATCGTGGATACAAGGCTTTATCGGCCAACTGCGGCCTTTCAGAGGAAGAGGTGGCCGTCCGGATTCGCGACTCTGGCCTGTACTCGGTCTACGAGACCGGCAAGCTGAGCACTCCCGAGTTCATGGATCGCTTTGGCAGCCTGCTCGGGCTGCGCGCCAGCTATGAGGAGTTTCGCGAGATCTGGAACTCGATTTTCTTCCCCGAGACTTCAACGAGCGAAGAGCTAATCCTCGAATTAAAAAAGAATTACCGGCTGGTTCTGCTTTCGAACACCAACGAGCTCCACTATGGATGGATTCGCGAGAAGTATCGCCACCTCGACCACTTCGACGACTACACTTTGTCTTACGAGGTGCAGGCCATGAAGCCTGACGAGCGCATTTTTGCCGCGGCCGTTGCCAAGGCGCAGTGCGCACCAGAGGAATGCTTCTTCACCGATGACATCGCCGACTACGTCGCGGCGGCACGACGCTTCGGTATCGACGCGGAGCAATACGTCGGTGAGACAACTCTCAAAGAGCATCTGCGCCGGCGTGGCATGATCGCCTGAAATACAAAAGGCCGCCTCAAGCGAGGCGGCCTTTTGATTTGGGTTGGAGTGCGGTTTAGAAGTAGTACTTCAGACCGAACTGGATGTTGCGCGGAGCATTGACCTGGCTGGTGATCTGGCCAAAGCTGCCGATCGCCGTGATGTCGCGGCCAGGGGGGCCCCAGCTGACGAAGTTCAGGATGTTGAACAGTTCGCCGCGGAACTCGATGTAGCGACGTTCGGTGAACGAGAAACGCTTGCCGAACGACATATCGAGGTTGAAGAAGCCCGGAGCGCGCTCGGTACCAACACCGGCGCTGCCGAACTGACCAAGGGCCGGGACGCCATAGGCGCAGGTACCGTTGTCCACACCAGCGGCGCAGAAGCTGCTGGCGGAAACGTCACCGAACCAGCGATCCACGTTGCGGGTGGTCGGTTCGGCATAGGGACGGTAGTAGTTGGCGCGAGCATTGCCACGCGGTGAGCGCAGCGAGTTCGTGTTCTGGGTCGAGGCGAAGATCGTGACGGGGAAACCACCACGCTTGGCCAGGTTGTAGTTCACGTTCCAGCCACCGAGGAAGCCATTGACCACCTTGTTGGCGGAGGAGCCGAACTTCTTGCCCTTGCCGAACGGCACGTTCCACACACCACCGGTGGTGAAGTTGTGACGGACGTCAAAGCAGGCCGGACCGTAGTTGCCGCGGCGGTTGTTGGCATCCTGCCAGTAAGCACCTTCCGCGTTGACGCTGCCGCAGCCGTAGTAACCGAGGCCGTCGGTGTTGGTCTTCGAGTAGGTGTACTGGAACAGCATTTCGATGCCGCCCGAGAGGCGACGACGACCGCTGATCTGCAGCGCGTTGTACCAGCTGGTGCCGCTCGACTCGGTCAGAGCGATGTTGCCAACGTTCGGGAGAACGCGGGCCAGCGGACGACGATCGTTGATCGGCGCCCAGGTCGTCGGATCACCGACGCCAGGCAGCGGGTTGTTGGCTTCGTGCGGAATCACGAGGTGCGTACCGCGCTGGCCGACATAAGCGATGTTGACGTTGGTGGACGAGTCGATCTGACGTTCGATGGCGAAGTTGAACTGGTTGGTCATCTGCGGACGCAGATTCAGATCCCACGCACGGCCCTGGTAGAACGGAGCGGCCGTTGGGCTGCTACGCGGGCTGGTCAGGTCACCACGGGCAATCACGTCGGTGAAACCGGTGGTGATGCGGCCCGGAGCGTTGCCGTCATAGGTAACGTTCGATTCGGTGAAGAAGGGCGGGTTCAGCGTCAGGCGGAGGTTGGCGCCGGTGCCTTCGAGGAAGTTCGAGAGGCGGTAGGCAGCGCGGACAACCGTCTTCGGGTTGAGCGACCAGGCGAAGCCGACGTTCGGATTGAACTGCTTCTTGTAGGGCTTGTAGAGAGCGCGACCAAATTCGCCCTGACCGGGGTAGATCAACTGACCCGTGAAGGTGTTGATGTTGACCTGACGATCAGCGACTTCATAGATCGGCGACATGTATTCCCAGGCAAGACCGTAGTTGAAGGTGAACGAACGGGTGATCTTCCAGCTGTCCTGAACGAACAGCAGGTTGCGCCAGTGGCGATGACCCCAGGGACCCGTCACAGCGCCGCGGCCCTTGCTGGCCAGAGCGTCGAGAAGGAAGTCGCTGAAGGTGAGACCCGAGTAAGCACCGTTGTAGCTGAATGAACCAAGAGCGCCGTTGTTGCCGGCGTAGTAGCGGTTCTGGCGGGCACGGAGCAGGTTGACACCGAACTTCACAAGGTGCGAACCAGTGATGAACGTGTTGTTCGACTGGAACTGGAACTTGTTATCACGGGTGTTGGCGATCGTGGCGGCCGAACCGATGCTGCTCAAGCTGCCGTCGAGGTTGACCGAGGACAGACCAGCGATGAACTGACCGCCGGGAATACCGGCCTTCGAGTTCCCATCGGCGCCGAGCTGACCGGACCAGTCGATGACCTTGTCGTCGATGCCGACGAGGCTGTAGGAGAAGCGGTTGTCGCTGACGAGCTTCGAGTTCCAGGTGCGCGTCCAGTTGATGACGCTCGACCAGGTCGGACCGTCGTTACCACCGGTCATGAACACCGGCAGCGCAGCAGCGGAACCGAAGGTTTCGTACATGCCCTTCGAGAAGCGCCACATGATGTTGTCCTTGTCGCTCAGGCGATAGTCGATCTTCACGTCACCCTGCTTGTTGCTCAGGTAGTTACGCGTCGAGCCGATGTAGTTGCTCGTCACGCCCAGAGCGCCGGTACCCGTGTTGTTGGCCAGCGGGTAGAGCGAGGGGTTGCTGAACAGATAACGAGCCACCGGGCTGAAGCGCGAGGTCGGAATCTGGTTGTTCGGGAACGGCGTACGCGTGGCCTGCGTTGTGCCAGTGGCAGGATCACGGATGATGAGATTCTGCGCGGTAAGGAACTGGCTCAGGTCACCGTTGCGCCAGGCGGCCGGGGCGACGCTGGCAGTGGCCGGGCCGGCGATGCGGCGTTCGGTCTGCTCATAGTCGGCAAAGAAGAACATCTTGTTCTTCTTGATCGGGCCACCGATCGTGCCACCAAAGATGTTCTGGCGAAGAGCCTGACGGGCCACGCGGTTACGGTTGTTGAAGAAACCGTTGGCGTCGAGCTTTTCGTTGCGGAGGAATTCAAAGAGGTTGCCGTGCAGCTCGTTGGTGCCGCTCTTGAGCGACATCACGACGCTCGCGCCACCGACGTTGCCGAATTCGGCGCCGGCGTTGCCCGTAACGACCTTCACTTCTTCGAGAGCGTCGACGTTCGGCTGGTAGCCGATCTGGTTGTCAACCGACTGGTTGATGTCCACGCCGTCGAGGATGAAGTTGTTGGTCTGCTCACGGTTGCCGTTCACCTGCGGACGCGAACCCGAACCCTGGAAGCGGGCGGCGGTGTTCATCGCGTTCGGAGCCGTCGAAACAGCGCCAGGGATGAGCAGCGTGAGAGAGGCGAAGTTGCGGCCATTGAGCGGAATGCTGGTCAGCTTCGTCGAGCTGATCGTGTCACCAGTTGCCTGGGTTTCCGTCTGGAGGATGGGAGCAAAATCGCGGACTTCAATCGTCTGGCTCACGTCACCGACTTCGAGCTTGGTGTCGACGGTGGCGACCTGATTGGCTTCGATCGAGAACGGACCGAGCTTGGACTTCTTGAAGCCATTGCCTTCAAACGTCACGGTGTATTCACCGATCGGAAGGAAGAGCAGATTGTAGATGCCGGAGTCGTTAGTGACCGCAGTGGTCGAAACGTTGGTGCCGGACTTGGTTGCCGTAACTTTTACTTGCGGAACAGCCGCGCCGGAAGCATCCAGCACGGTGCCCTTGATGGTACCTGTAATAGTCTGCGCCTGCGCGGCGAGCGCAAGCAGAGCACACAGGATCGAGAGTTTGAGTGTTCTCATAATAGACCCTAATAGAACGGTAACAGAACTTAAACGGTGATCGGCTGAAGTTTTGTTAAGGTTTAGGGCCCAAAAGTGTGCTAAATGAGGGCCTGTTTTAGCTTGTCAGCAAAGGGAGAATTGCTGTTTTCCTTGCGTGGAGCAGGTGTAGACTCATTGGGACGAACCGGCGCGGGAGGCGTCAAAAATGCCTCTTTTTTCAGCACGGTACGCTCCATCGCCGGCAAGAATGCGGTCCATTCTCCGGTGACGCTGCGATCGCGCCGAACATGCTGGCGCATCGCCTCCATTTTTGAGTCAAGATTGTCGAGATGATGCAGCAGCAAGGCCTCAAGAAACATGGGGGTCTTGGGGCTGCCATATTCGAGCTCGCCGTGGTGGCTGACAATCATGTGCTCGACCAGCATGCGTAGCTTGGTCGGAAACTCGGGCAGATCGCGCAGTTTCTCATCGAGCATGCGCAGAGCAATGATGATGTGGCCGAGCAGCTGGCCTTCGGTGGAATAGCCGAAGCTGCGGTCGTAGGTCAACTCATGGATCTTGCCAATGTCGTGCAGCACAACGCCGGTCAGCAGCAGGTCGAGATCGACTTCGCGGTAGTGGGCGGCGGTCATGCGGGCAAGCTGGGCCAGGCTGAGTACATGCTCGAGCAGGCCACCGAGCCAGGCATGGTGGATCGACTTGGCCGCTGGCGCGATGCGGTACTTACGGGCAATTGCAGGGTCGGCAAACATTGCCTGCAGCAGGGCCTTGAGATGCGGATTGGTGAGGCCGGCTATCAGCGCCTCAAGCTCGGCCCACATTTCGTCGAGGCCACGCGCGGACGTGGGGAAGAAATCGGCGAGGTCCACTTCCTGGTCGCCCAACTTCTGCAGGCGATGCACGGTCAACTGCGGCTTGTTCTGGAAAATCTGTACCCGGCCACGGATGCGGAGAAAATCGTCCTTGTCGAAGGCATCAAGGACGTCTTCGACGTTGTCCCACATCTTGGCATCAATGTCACCGGTCTTGTCGCTGAGGGTCAGCGAGAGGTAAGGCTCTCCGGATTTCTTCTGGCGGACATCCTTGGCCTGCACCAGCAGGACAGCGGTGATGTCCGAGTTCGGCTCGAACTCGCTGACAAAGGGAGTTTTCATGGACGCGGACTCGCGATTCCGTCTGGGACAGAATCATCCTTCCTAATGGTAATGACTATTTCGTGGTCTTGGAGGACTTGCTGGTGGCGCTGGTCTTGGTGCCGGGGATCGGTACCACCCAGAGGGCGCGCTTCATGCGACGGCGGCTGGCCACTTCTTCCTTCGAGACGGTTTCGGGCTTGAGCTGGGCCGGGTCGGTCCAGGCGGTGTTCTTGCCGGGAGCGGCGCCCGAGTCAAGATAGCCTTCCTTGATTTCGAGGAACGCGTCCATGCGGAGCTTGGTCAGATACTCGCGCATCTGCGGCTGGAAGCGAGGCATGTAGAGCTTTTCCATGATCTCGTTTTCCACCTGTTCCATCTCGGCCTGGCCAGCCTGATGGTAGTCTTCGACGCGCAGGATCAACCAGCCGTTCGGCAGCTTGATCGGGTCGGTGACAAAGTTCTTCTTGCCGGTGAAGACGAGCGCCTCAATCTGATTGTTGAGCATGCCCTTCTTCATCCAGCCGATTTCGCCTTCTTCGTTGCGGGTCTGCGAATCGCTGACTTCGCGCACGAGCGTCGAAAACTTCTCGTTCTTGCGCAGGCGGGCCACGGTGTCCTTCGCCTTTTTTTCGAGGGCGGCGGCTTCGGCGGGGCTCTTACCTTCTGTCGAGATCAGGATTTCACGCAGGAAGATCTCTTCCTCACGCACGAATTCCTTCTTGTGCTCTTCGTAGTACTTGGCGACTTCTTCCATCTTGATGTTGATCTAGCCGGAGACTTCCAGACGCACGACA
>CAZBTA010000053.1:0-25682 GCA_964494515.1 uncultured Bryobacter sp. | reverse complement strand
CCCGGCGGTATCATCTGCTTGCATGATGGGCGCGGCCTCACGATCAACCCCGACATCCAGAACACGCTCGATGCTCTCAGTTGGGCTTTGCCGGTCCTGCAGAAGCAGGGCTATAAATTTGAAACGGTAAGTGAGCTGCTATGCAACAACAACCCGATTTGACCACCCGCGTCATCTCCGTCATTGCCGACACCCAGAAGATTCCCGCCGACTCCATCGGTCGCGAGGCCACCTTCGAGGAGCTCAAGTTCGATTCCCTCGACGGCATCAACATCCTGTTTGCCCTCGAGAACGAGTTCGACATCAACATCCCCGACGATGCCGCCCGCGAAATCAAATCGATCCCCGAGATGGTCGCGGGGATCGAAAAATTGCTTGCCGCCAAAGCCGCCTAGAACGCGCGCAAATACTGGTTCGGCACCTTCGGCTCCACGCCCAGTGCCTTGGCCGCAAAGATCGGCCAGTAGGGCTCACGCAGAAACTCCCGCGCCAGCAATACCAGGTCCGCTTCGCCATTGCGCACAATCGCGTCGGCTTGCTGCGCTTCGGTGATCATGCCCACCGCCGCGGTCGCAATGCCGCCCTCGGCGCGCACCTTTGCCGCAAACGGCACCTGATATCCCGGGCCCACCTTCATCTTCGCGTTCGCCACCACGCCGCCCGAGCTCGCATCGATCAGATCCACGCCCAGCGGCTTCACCATCTTTGCCAGCGCCACCGAGTCATCAACCGTCCAGCCGCCCTCGGCCCAATCACTCGCCGAGATACGCAGAAACACCGGCAGATTCTCAGGCCACACACTGCGCACCGCCCCAATCACTTCCCGCAGGAAACGCGTGCGGTTCTCAAAGCTGCCGCCGTACTCATCCGTGCGGACATTCACCAGCGGCGACAAAAACTCACTGATCAGATAGCCATGCGCGCCATGGATCTCCACCACTTCAAAGCCCGCCCGCAGTGCCCGCTCGGTCGCCACGCGAAAGCTCTCCACCAGCCCGCCAATCTCTCCTACCGTGAGTTCGCGCGGCACCGGCCAGCCGGTATCAAACGCGATCGGGCTTGGCCCCACCACGGGCCACGCGCCTTCTTCCGCGCTCAGCGGCATGCCGCCCAGCCACGGCAGATTCGCGCTCCCTTTGCGGCCCGCATGGCCAATCTGAATGGCCGGCACTGCCCCATGTGAGCGGATCAACTTCGCCAACCGCGCAAGGCCCGGCACATGCTCGTCCGACCAGATCCCCAGACACCCGGGCGTAATCCGCCCCTCGGGCACCACACCCGTCGCTTCCACAATCACCAGCCCTGGGCCACCGGCCGCGCGGGCTCCGATATGCGACACATGCCAGTCATTCACCAGGCCATCCGTCGCCGAATACTGACACATCGGCGACACGCCAATACGGTTCGGGAATTCAACACCCCGCAACCGGAAGGGAGAAAACAAAGATTCCGACATCTATTCAAATTTGATGCGGCTCAGGTCTCCAGAGCTTCGGGGGAATTGCATGTTCATTTCCTCAAGCGTTTCCCGCAAGATTTCCGACACCGCCAGATTGCGGTACCACTTGCGATTCGCCGGAATGATGTACCACGGCGCATGCGACTTGCTGCACCGCTCAAGCGCCACATCAAACGCCTCCATGTACTCATCCCAGTACTTGCGCTCCTCGAGATCCTCCATGTTGAACTTCCAGTTCTTCTCCGGGTTCTCAATGCGCTCTTCAAACCGCTTCTTCTGTTCTTCCTTCGAGATGTACAGAAAGAACTTCACAATGCTCATGCCGCCATCCGACAGCATCTCCTCGAAGTTATTGATGTGGTCATAGCGCTTGCTCCACACCGCCTTCGGCACCATATTGTGCACCCGCACAATCAGCACATCCTCATAGTGGCTGCGGTTGAAGATCCCGATCTGCCCCCGCCGCGGCACGGCCTTGTGCACGCGCCACATGTAGTCGTGCTCCTTCTCCTCGCCCGCCGGCGCCTTGAAGCTCGTCACCGTCACGCCCTGCGGGTTCAACCCGCTCATCACCTTGCGGATCGTGCCGTCCTTGCCGCCCGCGTCAATCCCCTGCAGCACCGCGAGCAACGATCGCTTGCCCTCGGCATAAAGCATGTATTGCAGCACGCTCAGCCGGTCGATGTTCTCCTGAAAACGCTTCAGGCCCTCTTCCTTGGTGTCACAACCGGGCGTCGAACTCGGGTCGATCTTCGCGAGTTCCACCTTGCTCCCCGGCGCTACCAGCAGCTTCGATCGAATGCTTCCCACTTAATTCATTTCCTCTTTGCCAGCGTACATCTCATTGATCTCGGCGGCGAAGTGTTCGATCACCACGCTCTTGCGAATCTTCATCGTCGGCGTGATCTCGCCATGGTCAATCGACAACTCGCGCGGCAGAATCTTGAACTTCCGGATCTGCTCATGCGCCTCCACCTTGCGGTTCACCTCTTTTACCGCGCGGCCAATGATCTCTTCGGCCGATTCGGTCAGTCCTTCAGTCCCCGCCGGGCTCAGCGTAAACAGCGCCGTCACAAACGATCGCTTGTCCCCCACCAGCACCACCTGGCTGATCACCGGCACGCCCTTGAACATGCCCTCAATCCGGTTCGGGTAAATCTTCTTTCCGTTCGAGGCCACCAGCACTTCCTTCTTGCGGCCCGTAATGTACCAGTAGCCCTCGGCGTCCACCGTCCCGATATCACCGGTCAACAACCACCCATCGGCAAACACCTTCCCCGTCGCCTCGGCGTCCTTGTAATAACCAGCAAACAGCGTCGGCCCGTTCAGCGCGATTTCTCCATCCGGCATCAGCTTGCATTCCACTGTCGGCAGCAGTTTCCCGATCGATCCCACGATCGGCTTCTTGATGGGGTTCAAATGCGTCACGCCCCCTTCGGTCAAGCCATAACCCTCGATCAGGTTCACCCCGATCGCCCCAAAGAAATTCGCCAGATCCTTGCCCAACGGCGCCGATCCCGACACCGCCAGCGTAATCTTGCCGCCCAGCTTCTCGCGGATCTTCGAGAAGATCACGCTGTCAATCAGCCCCAGCGGCGCCGACACCCAGAACGGTACCGACTTGTCCTCCCGCTTGTACTCGGCCGCCTTGAGCGCAAGGCCGAGCCCGGCGTGAAACAGATTCTGGATCACCTTCGGCTTCTTCTTCATCTCCGTCACGACGTTCGTGTAGATGCGCTCCCACAGCCGCGGCGGCGCGAGCAAAAACGTCGGCTGCACGGCCTGAATTTCCTTCGGCAGCCGGGTCAGGCTCTCGCTGAAATAGATCACCATGCCAAACGCGAGCGGCATCAACTGCAGCACCAGCCGCTGCGTGATGTGCGCGCTCGGCAAAAACGCAATCGTCGTGTCCTGTGGCCCCAGCGGCAACACGGCCGGCGCCGCCGCCACATTCGCCACAATCGCCTTGTGCGTCACCAGCCCCATCTTCGGCTCGCCCGTCGAGCCCGACGTCAGATACACAATCGCCGTATCATCCGGCTTCGTCTCGAGGTAAATTCGGGCAAACAGTTGCGCGTCTTCGGCCATCGCCTGCCGCCCCATCTCGCGCAACTCCTCCATCGTCATCACGTCATCCGCCTTGCCCGTCATCAACACCCAGCGAATGTCCATCGGCTCGGCCCCGGCCAGACTCGCCGCCAGCGTCGCCAGCATCTTCGGGTTCTCCACAAACGCGAGCTTCGCCCCACACGCCTTCAGCTTCGCGATCGCCTCGCCCTGCGGATAGCTGGTGTACATCGCCGCCGAGATCGACCCGTTCGAGATGATCCCCATATCGGCAAAGTAAAATTCCGCCCGCGTCTCGCTCTGGATCGCCACCGTGTCCCCATGCCCGATCCCCAGCTTGCGCAAGCCGCAGGCAATCTCCTTGACGATCGTCTTGTATTGCGTCCACGTATACTTCGCCGTGTTGCCGCCCCCCATGGGCTGCACCAGCGCAATGCTGTCCCCGTACTTCGTGGCGGCCTCTTCCAGCATCGTGAAGATAGTCCGAGTGCTCATTTGGACGATGTTATCATCCCGTTTTGGATGAGCTACGAAAGCGAATTATTCTTTGCCCAGGCCGCCGCGCGTAAAGCCGGCGAAGCCTGTATCCGCATTCTGCATGAAGGCGTTGTCGCCGAAACCAAGTCCGACGAGTCCCCCGTCACCCGTGCCGACAAAGAGAGCGAGCGGCTGATCGTCAGCATCCTCTCCCAGGCCTTCCCCGACGACGGCTTCCTCGGCGAAGAAGGCGCCAGCCGCGAAAGCAAAAACGGCCGCCGCTGGATCATCGACCCCATCGACGGCACTCGCGATTTCGTCCGCAACAACCGCCTCTGGGCCATCCTCATTGGCCTTGAAGACAACGGCGTCCCCGTCGTCGGCATCTGCTATCTGCCCATGCTCGGCGAGATGTACTACGCCGCCAAGGGCATCGGCGCCTTCCTTGATGGCACACCCATCAAGGCCAGCTCGATCGACACCGCCAGGCAGGCCGTCATCTGCGTCAACAAGCTCAACGGCGTCACCCAGCCCCCCTTCGGCCCCCGCCTCCTCGACTGGCTCAGCACCTTCTGGTGCGTCCGCGTCTTCGGCGGCATCTACGACGCCATGCTCGTCGCCAGCGGCAAGATGGAGATCTGGATGGAACCAAGCGTCGCCCCCTGGGATCTCTGCGCCCCCACCTGCATCCTCCGCGAAGCCGGCGCCAAATTCATGTCCTTGAACGGCAACGATTCCATCTACGAGGGCAACGGCGTCGCTTTCGCCCCCGGCATGGAAGCTGAAGTACGCAAGTATCTCGGGCTCTAAGCCGTTAAGCAAATATAATCGTTGCCATGAGGTTCTTTGTGGCCCTGGCCATGGCAACGTGCGCTTTCGCCGAGCGTCCCGTCAGTTTCAATCGGGACATCCGCCCCATCATGGCGGACACATGTTTCCGTTGTCACGGGCCGGATCCCAGCTCCCGCATGGCTGGCATCCGGCTCGACCTTCGTGATGAAGCCACCAAAGCCAATCGCGCCGGTCGCCGCCCCATCGTCCCCGGCAAGCCCGAAGAATCCCAGATCATCGCCCGCGTCTTCCACACCTCGCCCGCTCGCATCATGCCGCCCCCCGCGGCCCACAAAGAGCTCACCGACAAGCAGAAAGACACCATCCGCCGCTGGGTCGCCGAAGGCGCCAATTACGAAGGCCACTGGGCCTACGAACCCATCCGCCGCGGCGAAGCCAAATCCATCGATCAATACGTCTCCGCCCGCCTTGCCGAGGTCGGCCTCAAGCCCGCCCCCGCCGCCGACAAGCGCACCCTCATCCGCCGCGTCACCCTCGATCTCACCGGCCTCCCACCCACCCCCGCCGAGGTCAACGCCTTCCTCGCCGACAACTCGCCCAACGCCTACGACAAGGTCGTCGATCGCCTTCTCGCCTCCAAAGCTCATGCCGAAAAGCTCACCATGCACTGGCTCGACGCCGTCCGCTATGGCGACAGCGCCGGCTTCCACGGTGACAACCTCCTCCCCTCCTGGCCCTACCGCGATTACGTCCTCAATTCGTTCCTCTCCAACAAGCGCTTCGACGTCTTCACCCGCGAGCAACTCGCCGGCGACCTCCTGCCCAACGCCACCACCGAACAAAAAGTCGGCGCCGCCTTCAACCGCCTCAATCGCGTCTCCGCCGAGGGTGGCCTCCAGCCCAAGGAATATCTCGCCAAGTACGGCGCCGATCGCGTCCGCACCGTCTCCGCCGTCTGGCTCGGCGCCACTCTCGGTTGCGCCGAATGCCACGATCACAAGTTCGACCCCCTCCTCGCCCGCGACTTCTACTCGATGAAGGCCTTCTTCGCCGACATCAAAGAAACCGGCCTCGTCCCCGACCGTGGCGCCAAAGCCTGGGGCAGCGTCATGTCGCTTCCCACCCCGGCCCAGAAGCAACAACTCGATTCGATCCTCAAGCGCCTCGACACCCTGCGCGCCGCCGCCACGCGCCCCGTCGACGATACCTTCAAACGCCAACTCCTCGCCGACTACGAATCCGGCAAACTCGCCTGGCGCTTCCAGCGCCCCCTCACCGCCTCAAGCAAGAACGGCAGCGACGTCAAGATCTACAACGAAGAAGAGCTCGTAAGCCACCCCTTCATCGGCGGCCTCCTGCAAGAGGTCAAAGGCCCCGGCAATGGCACCATCGTCGCCAGCGGCCCCAACCCAGATAACGAGACCTACACCGTCACCTTCCGCCCCGCCGCCGGCACTTATACCGCCCTCGGCCTCGAGGTCATCCACGACGATTCCAACGCCGCCAACGGCGTCGCCCGCGGTGGCGATCGCCTCTCCGTCACCGAGGTCGAAGCCTTCGCCGGCCGCCGCAAGCTCCCCTTCTCTCTCGCCACCTCCAATGTCAGCGACCCCGGCTGGGAGCAGCCCCCCATGTCCGCCATCGACGGCAATCCCGCCACCGCCTGGGGCGTCGTCACCTATGGCGAGAACAAGTACCCCTTCCTCTCCCTCCGCTTTGCCCAGCCCTTAGTTGCCACCGGCAAGGAGACCATCACCGTCATCCTCCGCCACGATTCCGACGTGCGCAAAGCCACCCTCGGCCGCTTCCGCCTCGCCCTCAGCACCGCCCGCCACTCCTGGCCTGAAGGCAGTGACGTCACCGCCCGCAACAAGCGCCCCGGCGGCCTCCCTGACGACGTCTGGAAGGCCCTCCGTAACGACAAGGACGCCGATCCCCAATCGATCGCCCGCCATCGCGCCTGGATGGAAACCGACCTCATCGAGATCGCCCGCCTCGAGCAGCAGCGCCATCTCCTCGAGATCACCATCCCCCGTGTCCTCGCCACCGAATCTGTCGAACCCGCCGAAACCCGCATCCTCCCCCGCGGCAACTTCCTCGACGAAACCGGCCCCATCGTCGAACCCGCCATCCCCGTCAAATTCGGCAAGCTCAACACCGGCGGCCGCCGCGCCACCCGCCTCGATCTCGCCAACTGGATCGTCTCCCCGGACAACCCTCTCACCGCCCGCGTGCAGGTCAATCGCCTCTGGCGCCTCTTCTTTGGCACCGGCCTCTCCAAGGTCCTCGACGATCTCGGCTCCCAGGGCGAGCTCCCCGTCAACCTCGATCTGCTCGACGCCCTCGCCGCCGACTTCCAGTCCGATTGGGACATGCGCCGCCTCATCCGTCAAATCGTCCTGAGCCACACCTACCGCCAGAGCTCCCAGCCCTCGAAGGAAGCTCTCGAGAAAGACCCCGAGAATCGCCTCCTCGCCCGCCAGAGCCGCATCCGCGTCGACGCCGAGGTCGTCCACGACATCGCGCTCTCCGCCTCCGGCCTGCTCAATACCGATCGCTTCGGTGGCCCGAGCGTTCGTCCTTACCAGCCCGAGGGCTACCTCTCCGCGCTCAATTTCCCCAAGCGCGACTACGCCGCCAGCCGTGGCAAAGACCTCTACGCCCGCGCCGTCTACACCCAATGGCAGCGCACCTTCCTCCACCCCAGCCTCATGACCTTCGACGCCCCCACGCGCGAGGAATGCACGGTCAATCGCGTCAACTCCAACACCCCCCTCCAGGCCCTCGTCATGCTCAATGACCCCACCTACGTCGAGGCCGCCCGCGTCTTCGCCCAGCGCATGCTCACCGAAGGCGGCGCCACGCTCGCCTCCCAGCTCGACTGGGCCTTCGCCCGCGCCCTCTCCCGCCCCGCCACCGCCGACGAGAAGCAGATCCTCACCGATCTCCACGCCAAAAATCTCGCCCGCTTCAAGGCCGACCCGCTCGCCGCCCGCCAGTTCCTCACCATTGGCGACGCGCCCCTGAGCCCCCGCTTCAAGCCCGAAGACATCGCCGCGGCCACCACCATTACCCGTGCGATCCTGAACCTTCACGAAACGATCACAAGGAACTAACCGCCCATGCAAGAAGTCAACCTCAAGCGTCGCGCCTTCCTCGGCCGTGCCTGCGCCGGCTTCGGCGTCACCGCGCTCAATCACCTCCTGGGCGCCAACAACTACCGCCACCACCCCGCCAAAGCCAAGCGCGTCATCTTCCTCTATCAGGCCGGCGGCCCCTCCCACCTCGAGACCTTCGACCCCAAGCCCAAGCTCGCCTCGATGCACGGCCAGCCCATGCCCGAGAGCTTCACCAAAGGCCAGCAGATCGCCCAGCTCCAGGGCAAGCCCCTCATCTGCTTCGGCCCCCAGCACGGCTTCTCCCGCTTCGGCAAAAGCGGCGCTGAGATTTGCAGCCTTTTCCCCAAGATCGGCTCCGTCGCCGACGACCTCTGCATCGTCCGCTCCATGTGGACCGAGCAGATCAACCACGATCCCGCCCACACCATCATGAACACCGGCTCCATCATCACCGGCCGGCCCAGCATGGGCTCCTGGATCACTTACGGCCTTGGCGCCGAGACCGAAGACCTCCCCGGCTTCGTCGTCATGATGTCCAGCGGCCGCGGCGGCCAGAACCAACCCATCGCCGCCCGCCAGTGGAGCGCCGGCATGTTGCCCTCCAAATTCCAGGGCGTCAAATTCAACTCCGTCGGCGACCCCGTCCTCTACGTCCGCAATCCCTCCGGCGTCTCCCGCGACATGCAGCAGGATTCCATCTCCGCCATCAATCGCCTCAACCAGCAGCAATACGCCACCCTCGAAGACCCCGAGATCCAGACCCGCATCGCCCAGTACGAGATGGCCTTCCGCATGCAAGCCTCCGTGCCCGATCTCGTCGACATGACCAAAGAGCCCGCCCACATCCTCGACATGTACGGCGCCAAACCCGGCGATGGCAGCTTCGCCTCCAATTGCCTCCTCGCCCGTCGTCTCGCCGAGCGCGGCGTCCGCTTCATCCAGCTCTACCACCGCGATTGGGACCACCACAACGGCGTCAAGGACGGCATCGTCACCAAGGCTCAGGAAGTCGACCAGGCCACCGCCGCCCTCATCACCGATCTCAAGCAGCGCGGCATGCTCGACGACACCCTGGTCGTCTGGGGCGGCGAGTTCGGCCGCACTCCCATGTCACAGGGCGGCGACGGTCGCGACCATCACATCAAGGGCTTCACCTACGTCCTCGCCGGCGGTGGCATCAAGCCCGGCCTCACCTACGGCTCCACCGACGAGCTCGGCTATGCCGCCGTCGAAAACCCCGTCAGCGTCCACGATTTCCACGCCACCATGCTCCACTTGCTCGGCGTCAACCACCTCCGCATGACGGTCAAATACCAGGGCCTCGACGTCCGCCTCACCGGCGTCTCCGGCGAAGTCGTCAAGCCCATCCTCGCTTAATCCTCCAGCCTCACGCCCGCCTCCCGGCACAGCCTCTCCAGCACCTGCCGCGGCGGCAGGGCGGCTGTGGGCAGCTCGATCACGCTCCCATCCCGCAGCTTCATCACCCAGTCGCTGCTATCGGTCCAATCCTTCACCCCAATCCCCACCACTTCGCCAATCGCGTGCTCCACCCTCCGCTCGCCCGACCACACCACCACCCTGTCACCCTCAAACGCCACCCCATGCCGCCGATTCACCACCACCGCCACCAGCGTCACCACCCCACCCACCATCCCCGGCGCCAGCACAAACCACGGCGCCCCCGCCACAGCCCCGTACACCACAAACCCCACACACAAAAAGAGCGCCACCACCGGCAGCGCTCTTCGATCTTGAGTTTCCCAACGCACGCTACAGCACCCGGTTATACGTATACCCCAGCCGCCCCAGCGCTCCCAGCAGATCATCCACATGCTCGCTGCCCCGCGTCTCGATCGTCGCCTCCACGCTCGTGTGGCCCAGCTGCACGCCGTGATACGCCCGCTCATGATTGATCGTCACCACATTCACGCGCATATCCGCAAAGATCCCCGTCAGCGCATGCAGCGCCCCCGGCCGGTCCGGCACATGCACGCGGATGCGCACCAGCCGCCCATCCTTCACCATGCCGCGCTCGATGATGTGCGACAGGAACAACGGATCAATGTTCCCCCCACACACCAGCGATACCGTCTTCTTCCCCTTCAGCTTCGTCTTGTTATGCAGCAGCGCGGCCACCGCCGTCGCCCCCGCCCCCTCGGCCACTGTCTTCTCCCGCTCCAGCAGATACAGAATCGCGCTCGCGATCTCTTCCTCTTCCACCGTCACCACATCATCCACATACTTCT
The DNA here is from genome assembly GCA_964494515.1 of uncultured Bryobacter sp. Taxonomy (GTDB): domain Bacteria; phylum Acidobacteriota; class Terriglobia; order Bryobacterales; family Bryobacteraceae; genus Bryobacter. Next base: position 15,522 of record CAZBTA010000053.1, on the reverse strand, counting down.
CCACCAGCGGCAGCGTCTCCGCCCCCGCCCTTCTTACCGCGATACCATCGGCAATCGTCGTCGCCGCCGGCAGCTCCACCGGCTTGTGCTCGGCCAGCGCCGCCACCATCGACGGGATCCGGCTCGTCTGGATCCCCACCACCTTGATCTTCGGGTTCGTCTCCTTGATCGCACACGCGATCCCACCCACCAGCCCGCCGCCGCCAATCGGCGCCAGCACCGCCTCCACAAACGGGTTTTGACTCAGAATCTCCAGCCCGATCGATCCCTGCCCCGCGATCACCGCCGGGTCATCAAACGCGTGGATAAACGTCAGCCCGTCGGTCTCGGCCCGCCGCTTGGATTCCGCCAGCGCCTCGTCAAAACTCTTGCCATACAGCACTACCTCGCCCCCGTAGCGCTCCGTCGAATTCACCTTCGTAATCGGCGCGTGCTCCGGCATGTAGATAATCGCGCGGATCCCCAGCCGCGTCGCGTGATACGCCACCCCCTGCGCATGATTTCCTGCCGAGGCGCAGATCACGCCCTTGGCCCGTTCATCCGGCGACATCAACAACAGCTTGTTCAGCGCCCCCCGCTCCTTGAAGCTGCCCGTCATGTGCAGATTCTCAAGCTTGAAGTAAGTCGGGTTCCCCGATATCGCCGAAAACGTCTCCGAGTACTCGCACGGCGTCACATGAATCGTCGGCCTGATGCGATGGTGGGCGGCTTCGATATCCGCAAGTGTGATCATCCACCTTCAATTGTCCCCGATAAACAATCAACTAAAGAATTAGTTGACCATCCCATCCCTCCGTGCTACTAATTCTTTAGGAGTTCATACTTGGCCCGCAAAGAAAGCCCTGTCCTCACCGAAGCCGAACTACGCATCATGGATGTCCTCTGGTCCCGCGGCTCCGGCACCGTCAACGACGTGCTCGAATCGCTCCCCGCCGACGCCCCGCTCGCCTACAACACCGTCCTCACCACCATGCGCATCCTCGAAGACAAGGGCTATCTCACCCACGAAAAAGAAGGCCGCGCCTTCATCTACACCCCCACCATCGAACGGGATCGCGCCCGCCAGTCCGCCCTCCGCATGCTCCTGTCCCGCTTCTTCGACAACTCCGCCGAGTTGCTCGTCCACAACCTCCTCAAAAACGAAAAACTCAGCCGCGCCGAGATCCAAAAGCTCAAGCGCATGATCGAGGACAAATAACATGCTCACCATCACAGACGCTCTCCTCAACAGCCTCTGGCTCGGCCTCGCGCTCACCTCCCTCGTCTGGTTCGCCCTCCGCCACCAGTCCCGCCTCAGCGCCGCCACGCGCCTCGCCATCTGGCAGCTCACCGGCCTCATCGTCATCGCCCTGCCCCTGCTACTCGTCGTGCCGCTCCCCCACCCCGAGCCCACCATCCCCTCCCCCACCGCCGTTACCACAACAGCCATCGAGACCCCGCTCGCCCCCGCGCCGCCCATCACCACCGCGCCCCTCGTCGAGATCTCTGACCACAACGCCTTCCCCATCCTCGCCTCCACCGCCGCCTCGCTTGCCCTCATCGGTCTGCTCCGCCTCGCCATCGCCTTCTGGGTCGTCCGCCGCATCAAGCGCAACAGCACGCTTCTCAATGTCGCCCCGCCCGCCGTGCTCGATCGTGACACGCGCATCATGGTCCACCCGCGCCTCGCCATGCCCATCGCCGTCGGCTATCGCCACCCGGCCATCATCCTGCCCCAGCGCCTGCTCGCCAGCCTCACCCCCACCGAGATCGAAAACGTCGTCCTCCACGAGGCCGGCCACCTCGCCCGTCGTGACGATTGGCACGGCCTGCTCGAGCGCTTCTTCCGCGCCCTCTTCTTCATCCAGCCCGCCCTCTGGTGGATCGGCCGCCAGATCGAGCACGAACGCGAACTCGCCTGTGACGACTGGGTCGTCGCCCACCTCGGCGACACCAAACCCTACGCCTCCGCCCTCGCTCGTGTGGCCGAGCTCGGCACCGCCGGCTGGATCCCCGCCCTCGGCACGGGCACCGGTCGCCGCAAAGAGATCTTCGCCCGCATGGAATCCCTCCTCGACGACACGCGCAATCGCTTTCCCGGCATCTCCGCGCCCCTCGTCCTCTCCGCTGGCCTTTTGCTCGTCTTCATCATCACGCAGAGCGCCCCCTTCAATCGCCTCCTCGCCTACACCGATTACGACCATCGCATGGTCATGAACGACGGCACCAACCACTTCGAATTTGCCCGTCGCGGTGATCTCATCCTCGATGCCGGCGAAACCGAAATCGCCACCCTCAGCCCCGCTGGCCGCCTCAAGATCGAGCGCCGTCTCAACGGCCTCACCCAGCGCATCGAGATCGAATCAGACGCCTCCGGCACCCTCACCCGCCGCTACTTCGTCAACGGCCTCGCCCAGCCCTTCAGCGCCGAGGCCCGCTCCTTCCTCACTCGCGAGCTCTCCCTCTGGGCCAAGCATCAGACCACCGGCCTCCGCGAGCGCCTCTCCCGCTGGCTCGCCACTGGCGGCCCCGAGCTTGTCCTCCGCGAGATCGAGCCAATCATCAACGGCGAAGCCAAGCGCGAGTATCTCGACGCCCTTCTCCGCGATACCCCGCTCACCCCCAGTCAGGCCCGTCGCGTCATCCGCCTCGTCACCCATCTCGACAGCGATGAAGACCGCGCTCAGCTCTTCTCCCTCGCGCTGCGCAAGCACACCGATCCCCTCGTCCGCGCCGCCATCTACGACGGCATCCCCCGCATCCACGATGAAGACCGCCGCCTCACCCTCATCGAATCCGCCATCTTCGACCAGGGCCTCGCCGCGGCCCCGCTCCACCTCATCTCAACGCTCCACAACGAGGATCACCGCCTCCATGTCCTCGAGCGTCTCGACTCTAACCTCACCACGCCCCTGCCCGACGCCTACTTCGCCCTCGTCCACGAGCTTCATAACGAGGACCACCGCCAGCGCCTTCTCCTCCGCATCATCGAGCATCACCCGGATGCGCGCCTACACGTCGAAAGAGAAGCGGCGCAACTCCATTCTCAGGAATTGCGCCGTGATGTCGAAGTCGCCCTGGCTAACTATGGCCCACGATAACCACCGCCGTCCCACTCACGCTCACCATCAGCATCGTCCCCTGCCCCGGTGAGATCTCTTCGTAGTCGAGGTCAATGCCAATCACGGCATTGGCCCCCAACCGGCGCGCCTCATCCTGCAGCTCGGCCATCGCGATTTCCTTGGCCTTGCGCAGTTCCTTTTCATAGGTAGCCGACCGGCCGCCGATGATATCCGTGATCCCGGCAAACAGATCCTTGAAGAAGTTCGTCCCCAGAATCGCCTCGCCCGTCACCACGCCGATATAGCGTTCAATCTTGATCCCCTCAAGGGAAGATGTTGTGGTTAACAGCATCCTCCCATTGTCAGGCTTTTAGAAGAACCGCATCGAGTAGCTCACCGCCACACCCCGGCCCATCTCTGGCGCAAAGTCCTTGATGAACGACAGGTGGTTCCGGTACAGCCGGTTGTTCGCGTTAAACCAGTTCACACCAAAGAAGTGGATCGCATGCTGGCGCACCATCGTGTAGCCCGCTCGCAGGTTCATCGTCACGTAGCCATCCGTCGGTGTCTCAAAGCTGAAAGTCCGGTCCTGCCGCCGCGCGATGATCGCCTCCGGCGCCACGTTGAAGTTCTTGTAGCGCAGGTCCAGCCCCACGCGCCCGCGCAGTGGCGGCGTCCGCGGCAGCCCGATGCGCTGCGAGGTCAGCTCCGTGCGCACATAGTCAAACCCCGTGTTCAACCATACAAACCGGTTCAACCCCGCCTGCAGCCGCGCGTCCACGCCACGATACGTCGTGTTGCCCTGGCTGTAGATCGCCTTGATCAGCCCATCTTCAAACTCACCCGTCGGCGCCAGATACACCTGCTGGTTCAGCCAGTAGTGGAAGTAGTTCGCCTCCGTCTTGATGCGCCCATCCTGCCGGCGGTACGACAGGTCAAGCCCGTTCATCCGCTCCCGGCGCAGGTTCACGTCACCAATCTCAAACGCCGCCAGCCCCGGATGCGGCCCGTTCGCATACAACTCTTCGATCGCCGGCGCCCGGTAAGCATGCGAGTAATTCGCCACCACCACCGACGACTGATCGATCGGCACCGACACACCCGCCCCACCCGAGAATCCCGTAAAGTTCCGGTCCCGGCCATCCACCGGGCGATAGCGGTTCGTCTCCACTCGCCCACCCACCTGGATGCGCACGCGCTCCAGGTTCAACGTCTGCACGCCATAGCCGGCAAACGCATTCTGGATCGTCTCCGGCGTCGTCGCCTCAGCGCCTTCAATCTTGAAGTCACGCCGCAATCCCCACACCCCAAAGCTCCCCGTCCACGGGCCCCGCTTCGGCTGCTCCACCAGGAATCGATAATCCAGTTGCTTGTTGAAGAACCGCGTCTCCACCTCGCCGTTCGCCAGTTCCTGATGCTTCCAGTCCGAGTAATTCACGCTGTACTGGAACTTCTCTTTCATCCCGCCCAGAAATCGCAAATTCCACCGCTGGTTCGGCAGCGCCACATTCTCATGCTCATGGCCGCCCTCTTCTTCTTCGTGGTGCTCTTCTTCTTTTTCTGGCGCCACCGGAATCTGGTAGAACCCGCGCTGCGACGTAAAGCTCGTCGTAAACCAGTGCTTGCTCCCGTAGTAGCTCACGCCCGTCGAGCCATTGTAGTTACGCGTCCGCGAGTTGTAGATCCGCTCCTCCGGTGTGCGGTAGTCGCTCGTGCGCTGCCCGCCCGACGACACACGGAACACCCACCGCTCCAGCCCATAATCGAGCGACGTACTTCCGCCGTGCAGTCCGTTGTTGCTACCCGCAATGCCCGATAGCGACCCATGCAGCCCCCTATGCCCCTGCGTCTTCGCCTCATGATGCCCGCTCACCATGTTCACCACGCCACCGATCGCGCTCGACCCATACAGCAGCGTGCCCGGCCCGCGTACCACTTCCACCCGGTCCAGTCCCTGCGGGTCCACCGGCTCGCCATGGTCGCCCGATTGCGCGCTCAGCGTCCCCGTTCGCACGCCGTCCTGCAATACCAGCACCCGGTCACCATCAAACCCGCGAATCACGGGCCGCGTCGTTCCCGGTCCGAAGCTCCGCCGGTGGATCCCCGCTTCCCCGTCCAACACATCGCCCAGGCTCGTCGCCGCCTTTGTCGCGAGCGTTGCCGAATCGAGCGTCAGCGTCGACGAGAACGTCTCAAGAAATGTCTCCGCCTTGTTGGCCGACGCCGTCACCGTCAGTTCCTGACGAATCGGCGTCACATCCACCTGAAAATCCACGGTCCCCGTCTCATCCTGCTTGAGCTCCACCGACTTCCTCGTGTCGCTCAGCCCCTCACCCGTGGCCACCAGCGTATACTTGCCCGCGGCCAATCCCTTGAACTCATATTTGCCCGCATTGTCACTTTCGACCACGCGGCCTGACGGTAGAAGCAGAACCGTGATGTTGTGCACTGCATTTCCGTTGCTCTTGAGGGTCACGGTCCCCCGAACATCGGCGGCGCCAAGCACACTGGTGCCCAGCGCCAATACAACTAAGAATGATTTCACATTCTCAGTATGCTATTGAGATTAGATTTTCGTCAAACCAAGCAGCCGCGCCGCGTTGTTGTAGTACACCTTCTTCAGAATCTGCGGCGGCAGCCCGATCCCGTAAATCTGCCAGCGCCCCTGTGGTGGCACGGGCGCCGGCGCATAGTCAAAGTACTCATCCGTCGTCTCGAGAAACCGGTAGTAGATCTCATACAGCTTCTCCCCAAAGATCTGCTGTGGCGTCTCAAACCCGTTCGGCACCGCATCGGTCCCAAACAGGATCCGGTCCTGATACTTGTCAAAAAACTTCCGTGCCGCTCGCGGTTGCCGTCCCAGCTCGCCCACCCGCGCTGCGATGTCCACATGCAGGTTCGGATACTTGTCGAGCGCCGCCGACACATTCCCCAGATCCTCGGCAAAGTTGCCTACATGCAACGCCACAAACTGCGTCTTCGGATGCCGCGCAAACACCCGGTTCCGCGCCGCCAGAATCTCATCATTCGACGGATAGTCCTTGCCGTGAAAGCTCCAGTCCGGATGATTGTTCAACTCCTCAAACCGCTCGTTAAAGCGGTCCGTCGGCAGAAAGAACGCAATCGGGTCCGACACATGAATCGCCACCGGCAGCCCCAGCTTCCCGCAGGCGTCCCACAGCGGGTCAAACCGCTTGTCATCCACCGCGATCAGCTTGCCCTCGGCCACGTTATCGCGCAGATACAGGCCCAGCGTCTTCAGCACCTTCACCCCGCGCGCCCCGTTGCGCTTGGCTTCCTCAGCAGGTCCACCTGCGTCCGGCTGTAGTTCGGCTCATTCGTGCGCGCCCACGCGGGCTCCGTCATCGTCATAAAGCGCCCGGGGTGCGCCTTGTCAAACTTCTCCACCGCGCTCTTCAGCCCCGCTCCATACCCACCCGTCAGGTTCACCACCGCTTTCAGCTTCATCTTGTCCATCACCGGCAGCAGGTCCTTCGGCTCGGCGATAAACTTGCGATCCCCCGTCAGCGCCACGCCATTCTTGGCCTGCGCTGCCCACGACAAATGCGCGTGAAAATCAATCACCGGATAGGCCGGCCCGCTGATCGGCGTCACCGTCGTCTTCAGCATCGACTTCGGTTCATACTGCTCGATCAGAACCTTCTGTTGCGCCAGTGCGGCGCCCGCGGTGGCCAGGAACAAACGGCGTTTCATAGGTCAAATCATCTCACGCCTTACGACGTCTTTTCGCGAATCTGTCTCAGCCTCACCACACACTCCACCATTGCCCGCCCATGCCGGTACCCCGCCCGCTCCACGCTCGCTTTCGGCCCCTCGCCCGCCACCTCAAACCAGTCCCCATTCTCGCGGTCCACCAGCTTCTTCTCGCAATAGGCCCACGTCCGCCGAAACACCTCAAAGTATTCCGTGCTCCCCGTCAGCTTGTACATCTCAAGCGCTGCCACCATCGCCTCCGCCTGCACGCTCGCTGTCTTGGCCTTCTCCGTCGCGCCCTGGCTCAATTGCCCCGCCCGGTAAAATCCTCCCTCCGCCGCGTCATAGCCAAACCGCTGGCAATAGCCAAAGTTCGCCCGCATCAGGTCCACATACGGACTCACGCTCAGCCCCGCCGCCCGCACCGCTTCCGCCAGCGTCCACACGTTCTCAAGGTCCATCCCGTAATGCACCTCGCCATAGGCGCCCTCAAGCCGTGGCGACCAGTCCCGGTCATACTTGTCCGTCGCCGCCATCTGTGGCTTGCGGTACACCGCATTGCTCCCAATCGCGATCAGCTCGATCAGCCGGTCCCGCACCAGCGCCACCTTCGTCCACCCGTACAGCCCTTCCATCGCCCGCATCATCCGCAGATGCGTCCGCATCGTCTTCATCCCCGCCGCCGAGTCCGCCAGGTAGATCGGCTCATTCACCGGCGGCGTCGCCCAGTCCTTCAGAAAGTACTCGACATACCCGCCATGCGCCACATCATGTGCCTGCTTCTCAAGCAGCTCAATCAAACCCAAAGCAAACCCGCGCCACTCCTTCTTCCCACCCGCCAGCCCCAACTCCGCCATCGCCTCCAGTCCCCACGCCTGCGCCAGCACATGCTTGTTCGCCTTCGTTGGCTTTCCCAGCGCATCCACCTCCCAGTAGAATCCGCCGTACTTGCCATCCCACATCCGTTCCCGCAAAAACTTCATCCCATGCTCGGCCGCCTCCAGCATCCGCTTCGGCTCATGCCCCATCCGCGCCAGCCGCGCATACAGCCACACCATCCCCGCCTGCGTCTCCACCCCGCGCACGCCCGGCCCCAGCGGCTTGCCTTGCGCATCATGATGCAACAGATATCCGCCCGCCGGGTCGATCGTCTTCTCCACCCAGAACGGCACAATCCCCTGAAACAGCGCCTTCTCCATCGCCGCGATCAAGTGGTCCAGTTCCCCGCGCGTCGGCAGCAGTGGCGCCCCCATCGCCACCAGCGGCATCCCCAGCCAGTACCGTCTCGTCATGCTCACGACTCAGTCTACCGTCGCCGTATCGCCCGCATCATCTTCCCCCATAGCGAGTGCGTCAGGTCCGCCATATCCCGTTCTTCGTCATCCACCGTTACGTTCCAGTGCACGCCCGCCATCTCGTCGGCTGTCCCCGGGCCCCACACCACGCGCTTCGGTGGCCGGTTCGGGTTGCGCGGGTTTGCCGTCGAGTTGTCATACACGATCTCCATATGGAGCCGCGTCCCCGCCTTGAGCTTCAACGGTTGCTTCAACTGGTAGATATCCTGCCAGTTGAAGTCCCAGTCCTTGATCGTCAGCACCGTCGTCTGCCCGCCCGCCGCCGTCACGGCCCATGCCCTCACCTGCCGCGCCACAAAGTGCGCATGCGGAATGATCTGCCACAACGTCACATCCACCGGCAGCTCAAAGCTGTCGGTCACCTTGTAGCTCGCCACTCCCGGCGCGATATCAATCTGGTTCGACGTTAACGGAATATCAAGCAGCTTCTTCGTCGGCGGCCCTGACAAAAACACACCCAGCTCGCTCTGGTCCGTCTCCGGCTTGCCAGTCGGATGGTAGTGGATCTGCATCACCAGATCCGCATTCGCCGGCATCCGCACCGCCGTCCCTGGCGGCATCTGCAGCCGTTCATTGCCCGGGCTCCACCCGCCCAGTGATGACGTCGGCAAGAACCCCGGGCTGCCAAAACACGGATACCCCGGCCCTTCCGCCGCCGCATCCAGCCGTCGCGCCGCCCCGCTCACATCAAAGAAAAACAGCGCATGGTGCACCACCTTGCGATTGCCCGCCCTGAATTGAAACCCGTTCACCCACTGCGCCTCTTTGGCCCCCGTCGGCACCACAAAACACCGGTATTGGTCATCCCCATCGGCCGCCAGTGCATACGGCTCGGCCATCTTCCAGCTCAACGCCGGCCATTCATCGGGCAACATCGCCCGCTCTGGCTTCCCCCGGTCCACACCCCTCGCGGTCCCCGTCGCCGCCCATTGCTCAAGCACCACAATCTCGGCCTGGCTCAATCGTCGCTGTTGGTGAAACGCCACACTCGGCGCCACCGGCTTGTAGGGCGGCATAAATCGCACCCGCGCCGCCAGCGCCACCTGCCGCGCGTGCTTCCGCGCCGCCTCATAGCTATCGAGGGCAAATGGCCCAACATCACCTTCGCGGTGACACTTCACGCAGTGCTTCTCGAGCACTGCCGCCACCTCGCCGTGGTAGGTTACCGCGCTATTCGCTGGGAGTTTCCCGAGCAGGAGCAACAGCCAAAAAGTCTTCGCGCACACGTTCCAGGTATTGGTCCATGAGATACGACACGCGCTCATAGCTCGGGCTCGCCACCACAAATCCCACATGGTGTTTTTTCTCCAACCGCCAAACCAGTTCCGGGTCGTTAAAGGCCGATGTATCCGGCTTTTCCTGTCGCGCGAGGCTCACCAGCAGCCCCCCGTAATTGTTCTTCACTTCACCCAGCTTGTAGCCACCCGCCCCGCCATCAATCTCGATCTTCGCCCATTCGGCCCACAGGTTCACGCCCGTCGAGGCCGCGATCAGATCGGCAATGTGGGCCCCGCCCACCCGTGCCGACGTTTCGAGAAAGTAAATCTTCCCGTCTTCCCGTCCCTGGATGTACTCCGTGTGCGACACCCCGCGCAGCAGCCCCATCGCCCCCAGCACCAGCTTGTTCTTCTCGATCAGGCTCTGCTCGAGCGGTGTGCCATGTTCGAGAATCCGCGTCGTAAACACCCCGCCCTGGTGGCTCACGTCCATCGGCGGTCGCCCGTAACGGCTCGCGATCGAAAACACCACTTCCCGCTCCGACACTACCGAGTCGACATGAAAGATATGCCCCGGAATGTACCGTTCCACCAGATAATGAGACTGGTCATCGCCCATCGCGTTCACGATGTTCCAGAATTCGTCCTTTGAGTAGACCCGGCGGATCCCGATTGCCCCCGCCATAAACCGCGGCTTCAACACCCACGGCCCCGCCACCCGGTCCAAAAACTCATTCACCTTGTCGTGATTGAGCACATGCACAAACTCGGGGATGTTCAGGCCCTTCTCAGCCGCCTGCCGCCGCATCGCCAGCTTGTCGCGGAAGTACCGCGTCGTCGTCTCCCCCATCCCGCCAATCCGCAGATGCTCCCGCAGCGATGCCGCCATCTCCAGGTCAAAATCATCGAGCGGTACAATCCGGTCCAGTTGCTCGGTTCGCGCCAGATAGCTCACCGCGTTCAGCGTCTGTTGCTTGTCCCACTTCTTTTTGTCGTCCGGCATGTAGAAGATCTCATCGATCGCCTCCATGGGCCACTTCGCGGTTTCCTTCAGGCTGTGCGATGTCAGCAACAACACCCGGCAGCCCTGGCGCTTGGCTTCACGCAGAAACTCATAGCCTTTTTCATAGCTGGCAAGGCATAGAATCGTGATGGGACGCATGGTCTTTATCTCTCGATCAGGGACGGCACTGCTACACTTTTCAGGTTAGCCGCATGAAGGGCGCTCGTCAGCACATACTCCTCGAATTCTTCGAAAAACTCTTTGCCGTCTTGGCATTTGGCAGTGGTTCACTTCTGAGCCCGATCGCGATCTTCGCGCTCGTCGGCCGTCGTACCTCCTGGCGCAAATACGTGCCTAAACACGAGGTACCCGCCACCATTGCCTACCGCGAGATCGTCTTCGGCCTCGCCTTTGCCATGGGGGCCCTGCTTACCATCGGCCTCAAGGTTTCGCCTTTTGATCGCATCATCCAGACGGTCATCTTCCTCATCCTCTCCACCGGCTGCATGTTGCTTGCCGAGCGCTCGAGTGGCGCCCTCGCGCCCCGTTTCCACGACAACGAGTGGAAGCCCAAAGGCCTCCGCAACCTCCTTGGCTGGTTCCTGCTCGGCATCCTCCTGCTCACCTTCCTGCGCGGCATCGACACCCAGACGCTCATGCTCATGAGCCTCATCTCCACCGCCGCCGCCTTCCTGCCCTTCTTCATGGCCGGCCACCGCGGCGAGCCCGGCCTGCTGCTGCCCGGCGCCGCCATCGCCTTCACCGGCGTCATGCTCTGGAATCCCTGGCTCTTCGCCTTCGGCATGGGCTGGGTCATGCCCGCCGCCCTCACCGTCACGTTTCATCTCAAGGCCTCGCTCCCCATCCGCTCCCTCGTCTGCTGGGGCGGTGGCCTCCTCGGCCTCATCCTGCCCGCCTGGGCCGCCAACGTCGCCGCCGGTATCATCCTGCTGCTCACCTTCGAGTCCTGGCGCTTCATCGTCCGTCTGGCCATCTACCTGCCCCTGCGCGCCATCCACCGCTTCAAGGTCTACGGCATCGAGAACACTTACGGCGAAGGCGCCGGCCTTGTCGTCTCCAATCACGTCTCTCTCGCCGACGGCTGGCTGCTCGGCGCCATGACCCAGCGCATGTGCCGCTTCCTGGTCTTCGACGCCTACTACAAGAACCCCACTTCCCGCTTCCTGCTCAACCTCTTCCGCACTATCCCCATCTCCCAGGGCGGCAAGCGCGAGGTCATCGAGAGCCTCCGCGAAGCCCGCCGCCGCATCGAAGAAGGCCACTTCGCCGGCATCTTCCCCGAGGGCGGCATCACCCGCAGCGGCTACCTCAACCCGTTTCAGAAGGGTTTCACCCGTATCGTTGGCGGCTCCGAGATTCCGATCATCCCCGCCTACATGAATGGCCTCTGGGCCAGTTTCGCCAGCTTTAGCGAAGCCAGGGTCACTCTCCGCCCCGGTCGCCTCTTCCGGCCCTTCGAGATCGAGTACGGCGAGCCGCTGCCCTCCTCCACCAGCGCGCCCGAGCTCTGGGCCATCATCAAGTCTCTTGAGGTCCGCGCCGCCTATCGCGATTCCGATCGCGCCTCGATCCTGCCCGTCGCCTTCCTTGAGTCCGCCTCGCGCCACCACAAGCGCATCGCCTACGACGACGGCGCCCGCAGGATCACCTACGGCAATCTCGCCTCCCGTGCCCTCCTGCTGGCTGGCAGCATCAACCGCCGCCACCGCAAAAAGACCCGCATCGGCATCTTCCTCCCCGACGGCATCGAAAAGATCGTCGCCCACGTCGCCTGCGCGCTCTCCGGCCACCTCGCCATGGACGTTGCCCCGATGTCCTCCGCTGATCTCGATGCCTTCCTTGGCTCTCACGCCATTCCCGTTCTCATTACCTCGCAGGCCTGGCTCGACTCCCACGAAGTCCCCCGCAACGACAACATGATCATGATCGGCCGCACGCTCGAACACCAGGGCTCCGCCGACCAATCCAACATGTCCCTGCTCCACCGGCTTTCTCCCAAGTTCGCCTGGCGCCAGGTCTGCAAGTACGCCATGCGCCGTGATAGCGCCGCCGTTGTAGTCAATTCGCCCACCGGCCCGGTCGTTTTCTCCCACCGCACCATCTGGGCCACTTCAAACGCGGCCCGCCGCGTCCTCTGGCTCAACCCCGGCATGCTGGTCCGCAGCCATCTGCCGCTCCACCGTGCCGCCGGCCTCACCCTGGGCCTCTGGTGGCCCCTGCTCCACGGCGCCACTATCACCACCGTCGAGCAGGCTGTCGATTTCGAATTGGTCGACGGCCTCGCCGTCGCCGCCGCGCATCAGGATTCCCGCTGCGTCCTTGTCACCAACCCCGACGAGCCCCTCGAAGGCCGCTTTGCCAGCATCCTCGAGGTCGCCGAAGCCGGCGGCATCCTCGCCATCGCTTCTCCGCCCGTCGACTTCATGGGCGAAGTCCAGTCCGGCCAGAAGAAAGGCTCCCTCGGTCGCCTCCCCTTCGGCCTCGAAATGCGCCAAACAGAAACGGGGATCCAGATTCGGACCCCCGCTCGTATGCTTCGTTATTTTGAGACTCGTGAATCCAAAACAGCGCCCCGGCCCGACGATTGGCTCGATATCCCGCTACCGCTCGAGCTCGACGACCACTGTTTTGTTCACCTCCGCGCTACTTCAGAGCTGCAAACTTCTTCCATGCCGCAGCAGGGTCAAATGTCTTCGCATCCCCAGGGTGAATGATCACCCGGTAGCGGAACTTCATCGTCTCGCCCGGCTTCAGCGTCACCGACCCGTTCTGCGTCTTGTCACGCAAAAAGTCATGCAGGCCAAAGATGTTCGCCGCAAACAGGCCGTAGGCGCGCGAGTGCCAGTAGGTCGGGTGCTTGTGGCTCGTCGGATGATCGAGAATCGTGATGCCCACCTTCTCGCCATCGAGCGTGCCCGAGTAGTCCACCCACGGGCTGCGTGAGCCCCATACGTTCTTTTCCTTCTCGGCGCCCGCGGCGTTCACCATCGTGCCGGTCGACTCTTCTTCGAGCGCCCGCACCAGCCGCATGGCAAACGTGCCTTCCTTCGTATCGCCAAACACCGCTTCTTCCACCGCCGTCAGCGTGATGTCAAAGTCCATCGTGCGCGTGCCGGTAGTGTCTGAATAGAACGTCATCGTCCGCGCCTCGCTCACCACCCGCTTGCCCGTGCCGTCAATCCAGTCCTGCAGCGTCGAGATCGTCCCCGACTTCTTGCCGCTCTTGACGTCCTTCACCTTGACGACCTTGATCTCGCCCTTGCCCTTGCCCACACCCTTCTGCGACTTTTCGTTCGCCCAGAAGTCATAGCCGTTCACGTCCCCGTGCGAGAACCACAGCCCGCGGTGGTGCGGGTGATCCCGCTTTTCGCCTTCCACCAGATCCATCGGAAAGCTGCGCGTCACCTGCTTGCCACTCGCCGTCCGCAACGGATGCAGATAGGGCTTCGGAGCGTCGGCCGACACGATGTAGTCAGAGAAATGCTTGCCATCAATTTCAATGCGGATGCGGTCCGCGGCCTGCGTCAGTTTCACCTGCGACCAGGCAAGCGTGGCCGCAAACAGCAGAAAACAGGAGAGCTTCATCAACGCAAGTAGATCACACCATAGGCGTCGGTTACAATGTTCCAATAGGAGGACAGCAATGGGACCATTGGGTTGGCAAGAAACCATCTTTATCTTTTTGCTTGCACTGCTCATTTTCGGCCCCAAAAAACTGCCCGAGCTTGGCCGAAACATCGGTAAGGCTCTCACGGAATTCCGCCGTGCTTCGAGTGAACTGCGTGCGACTTTTGATCGCGAAATGGCCAATATCGAGCGCGAAACCGCGCCGATCAAGGACGAAGCCCACAAAATCGGCTCCGACTTGCACAATACGGTCTACGACAGTTCCTACCCTCATGACGATTACGGCTACAGCTACGACGGCTACAGCTACCCGGACTACACTCCGGATTCGTCCACTGAGAACACCGAGCACGCTGAGAACACCACCACTTCGGCTGAGGAAAGCTCATCCAGTGGCGCCGAGAGCATTCAGATCGCCCAAGCCGAGGGAACAGTCGCCGTCGGATCGCATGACGATTCGCCGGTAGTGTCCACTGCGGAAAGCGCAACGGAAAAGGCCGATCAGCACGAAGCCAAAGCTTAAAGAAAGCACAGGACGATGCCGCAGGACGAGCAAGACAACAATAGTGTGCCCGCTTACGACCAGCCGGGTGGAGTCAATAATTATGGCTACACCACTCCGGCGCCCGTAACGCCCGCCTACAATCCGCCGCCCCCCGCCGAAGATGAGGATGACGAAGACGAAGATGGCATGCTCCGCATGTCCTTCCTCGATCACCTTGAAGAACTTCGCACCCGCCTCATCCGCATGGTGGTGGGCCTGATTGTCGCCTACGCCGGTTGTCTCATCTTCGCCGGCAAACTTTGGGAAATCGTATCCGAACCTGCCGCCTCGGCGCTGCGCACCATCGGGGCCAAACCCGATCTCGCCCAGCTCGACCCGATGGACGGCTTCCTTATCGTGTATTTCAAGCTGCCCCTGCTGGCGGCTCTCTTCATCGCCTCACCCTGGATTCTGTGGCAGGTCTGGGCCTTCGTGGCCCCCGGCCTCTACAAACGCGAACGCAAGCTCGCCGCCCCCTTCGTCATCAGCACGGCGGGGTTGTTCATTCTTGGCGGTTGCTTTGCCTACTTTGTGGCTTTCCGCTTCGGTTTGGCTTTCCTTTTGGGTATTGGTATGGATTTCGGCGTCACCGGTGGCGCCAAGATCACCCCGGTTGTCTCGATCGTGTCTTACTTTGACCTGTTCGTGAACGTCATGCTCGGCATCGGCGTCACCTTCGAGCTGCCCGTGCTGATCTTCTTCCTCACCATGCTTCGCGTGGTCACCCCGGGCTTCCTGATCGAGCACTCGCGCTATGCGATCCTCGCCATCACGATCCTCGCGGCGTTCATCACGCCCACGCCCGACATCGTCAACCTGTTGATCTTCGCCGTCCCGATGATCCTGCTTTACTTCATCGGCGTGTTCGCCGGCTACCTGCTCGTGCTCTCACGCGAGGGCAAGCGGTTCCCCTGGCACATCCTGTTCATCATCCTCGTCGCCATTGCCGCCACGGCGGCGGGTATCGGCTGGGTGATGATCAACAAGTACGGCTTCAAGC
>CAZBTA010000052.1:0-25704 GCA_964494515.1 uncultured Bryobacter sp. | reverse complement strand
CAGCGCCTGGACGACGGCGAAGATGCCGTACTTGCCGCCGACAGTGACGGCGCACTCGGCCGGCGAGTAATCCGTGCCGTAATCGGTCTTGTGGCGCGCAACGATGGCAGCCTTCAGGTCAGCGGTACCGCCAGCGGGCGTGTACTTGGTGAAGTTCTTGTTGATCGCGTCAATGGCCGCCTGCTTGACGTTCTCAGGGGTGGGGAAGTCGGGCTCACCGACGCTGAAGTCGACCACGTCGTGGCCCTCACGGCGCAGGCGATCGGCGTCCGCGGCAACCTTCATCGTGGCGCTCACGCTGATGCGTGAAATTCGTGCTGCAAGTTCTGTAGGCGGCGCAACAGGCATTGGGATTCTTCTTCTAACTCCTTTGGAATCGAGCCCTCAATCGGGACTCCACATGATCCGGCACCAGGCCGGAGATTTCTCCGCCCAGGCGGGCGACTTCTTTGATGATCCGCGAGCTCACAAATGAGTACTGCTCGCTGGCCATCAGAAAAACGGTTTCAAGATCGGGCTTGAGGCGCCGATTCATCAGCGCCATCTGCAACTCAAACTCGTAGTCGGAGATAGCGCGAATGCCGCGCACGATGATGCGGGCCGATTCGCGCTCGGCAAACTCCACGAGCAAGCCGTCAAAATGCGTGACTTCGATGTTCGGAAAGTGCTTCACGGCTTCGCGGGTCATCTCCACGCGCTCTTCAATGGCGAAAAGCGGGTTCTTGTTGGAGTTGAGCAGCACGCCCACCACGAGACGGTCGGCAAGGCGGGAGGCGCGGCCAATCACATCGAGGTGACCTTGGGTGATGGGATCAAAAGATCCCGGATAAATTGCAGTGAGCACGAGAGCGGGTAAACTTCCATTGTACGTTGCTATGCCGCCTTGCATCAGGTGGTGCTGGTTCAGTGTGATCCTGCTTGCCGCCTGCAACCCGGCCAAGCAGGTGGAAGAAGACCGGCGCCGGTTTCCGCGCATCTCCCAATCACGTCCTCCGGGCAGTGCCTGCTCACTACAAGATTCCGCCGCCGTACAACGCGCAATCGTACATCCCTACCATCCAACCGGCGGCTGGTATGGGCGCAATGAGATCGACGCGCAGGCCGCGCCACGATCTGCCATCCGCGGGCTTACGCGGCATGCCTCCCACCTGATGGGTTATCTCGAAGTGAAAGAGCCGGGCCGGCTGGCCGCGCGTGCCTACGATGATGTTTACGGCAGCGTCTACTGCGGCTGGAGCCCTGATGCACTCGAGCTCAACTCCACCGGTAAGCCACAGCTCGTCAGCCTCAGCACCTGTGCCGTGGGCGATGGCGGCCTCGATACCGTCCATGAAGTGTGTTGGTTTCCGCGTGGAGGCAAGAGCGGCATCATTCTCTATTCGTCAGCATTCCCCGGGCCTCGGTATCATCCGGTGGAGCTCTATCGCCCCGCTGATCTCAACGTGCAACAACCGGGCTTTGAGGTGATCGATGCCGCGCTTGCGCTTGGCGATGCGACGCTTGCCGCGCAGGTGATCGAAGCATCCTTTGCCATGCTGGCGCGCGAGCGCGATCTGGTATCAGGCAGCACAGGCAAGCCCATTCCGGCGCGTGAGTTCTACCGCAACATCCGGGTGCGGCTGCAGGCCTACCGGCTGGGGCTCAGGGTTGATGCAGCTGACTTTGAGGCGCTGGCCGCTGAGCTTGAGCGCGAGCTTGCGCTGCCATTGCCCTACCCGTGCGCGAGTTGCGGTGCGCTGGCTGCCCGGCTGCCGCTATACCGGCAGCTGCATGAGCTGCGTGGTCAGCAGGCCCGCGCGATGCTTGTCGAAAAACTGCACTGGGGCCAGCCGGCGCTTGTCGATGACTTTACCCGCGCCGCCGCCCTGCGCCTGATTAAAGATTGAAGCTCTTGAGCATGCGCGCCCACGGCTCACGATATGGCCGTTCGAGCATCGCATTGGCTTCGCGGTCGCCGATGATTTCTTCCTTCACCGGGTCCCACTTCAGCGCGCGCCCGAGGCGCAGCGAGAGGTTGGCCAGATGACAGGCGACAGCGGTTTGATGGCCGTCTTCGACATCGGCCACCGTGCGCTGGCGCGACTTGATGCAGTCGAGGAAGTTGCGCACGTGCAGGTCAAACTGCTCGGGGCTTGAGCCCTTTTCCTGCCGGTCGGCGATCCACTTCTCCGGCTTGGTCTCCACCCGTACGGCGCCCCCGGTTGGGTGGCCCTGAAAGGTGGGGATCGCGTTCTCTGGCGGCCGTTTGGTGTCGCCAATGATCTGGAACCCGCCGCGGTCGATCTTGAGGCTGCCCTTGTTGCCGTAGAACTCAAGGCCCGAGCCGGCTCCTGAGCCTTGCCCGCCTTCGCGGTGGCTCCACAGCGAGGTCATGCCGGGATAGGTGAACGCGGCGTCCTGCGTGTCGGGCGTCTCGCCATCGTCTTCGATCACAAAACGGCCACCGCTTGAGTAAACCGTCTGTGGACCTTTGAAGCCGAGATACCACTGCAGAATGTCGATCTGGTGAGCGCCGAGGTTGGTCATCTGCCCGCCCGAATAATCCCAGAACCAGCGGAAGTGATACAGCGCGCGGTGCGGGCTGTAGGGTTTCTTTGGCGCGGGCCCGAGCCACATCTCATAGTCGAGCTCGCTCGGCGCCTGCTCGGCCGTGGGCTTGCCAAAGCCGGGAAACACGTTGCGAAACGAAGCCATGCGCACGCTATGCACCTTGCCAATGGCGCCATCGGCCAGCAACTGTTTTGCCTGCTGGTAGTGCTTGCCGCTGCGCTGCTGGGTGCCCACCTGCACGACGCGTTTGTACTTGCGCGCGGCATTGATCATCCAGCGGCCCTCGCGGACAAACAGCGTCATCGGCTTCTCGACGTAAACATCCTTGCCCGCCGCACAAGCCATGATCGTCATCATGGCGTGCCAGTGATCGGGTGTTGAAACCACAACCGCCTGAATGTCCTTGTCGTCGAGCAGGCGGCGAAAGTCTTTATAGCCTTTTGCCTTGCCACCGCAGGCCTGGATGCCTTGCTCCATGCGCGGCTGAAAGGTATCGCTCATGGCGGCGAGGTCCACATCGCGCTGGTTTTTGAAATCGTAAACGTGTTGCGCGCCGATCAATCCGTAGCCGATAAAGCCAACCTGCAGGCGATCGTTGGCTCCGAGAATGCGCGAATAAGCAGCGGCCGACAGGGCCGTGGTGAAGCTTCGTCTGGACACCGACATGGCAGGCATCCTATCAGTTTTGAGCACTCGCGATAGGATACGGGTTTATGGCCGAAGTTACTCCACTTGCGGCGATCCTCGATTCCGGGGATCGTGAAATCCTGAATGTCGTCTCAAAAGCCAATGGTCCACAGGGGGCGCTGCCGATCACAGCCGAGATGCTGATCGAGCGACCTTCGGGTGATCTGTTCGGCTGGACACAGAACGCGGGCATGGGTCTGGACCCGCGGCTGCTTGGCGGCAAGGAGATTTTGCTGCTGTCCACCCATGGCGGCATTCGCGCCGCCGATGGCAAGCCGATCGCTCTTGGCTATCACACCGGCCACTGGGAAGTGAACCTGCTCATGCAGGCCGCCGCGGAGCAATTGCAGCGCCAGCGGGCGATTCCTTTTGCCGGCTTTGTCACCGACCCTTGCGATGGCCGCAGCCAGGGCACCGACGCAATGTTCGACAGCCTTCCTTACCGCAACGACGCGGCGCAGGTGTTTCGCCGACTGATCCGCAGCCTGCCAACCGGCCGCGGCGTGGTGGGTGTGGCGACCTGTGACAAGGGCCTGCCGGCGATGATGATGGCGCTGGCGGCCACGCATAAGCTGCCGACGATTCTGGTGCCGGGTGGGGTGACGCTCGCCACCGCAGATGGTGAAGATACCGGCAAGGTGCAGACGATTGGCGCCCGCTTTGCGCATGGCGACATCACGCTTGAGTACGCCGCCGATATGGGTTGTCGCGCGTGCGCCTCGCCCGGTGGCGGGTGTCAGTTCCTCGGCACGGCGGCCACGGCGCAGGTGATTGGCGAGGCCTTGGGCCTTGCGTTACCGCATGCGGCGCTGGCGCCTTCCGGCGCGCCGATTTGGCTCGATATGGCGCGCCGTTCGGCCTCGGCGCTACTGAATCAGATTGAACAGAAGACCACCACCACCGATGTGCTAACGCCGGCAGCGCTTGCCAACGCGATGGTGGTATTCGCGGCCTTTGGCGGATCGACAAACGTCATCATGCACCTCGCCGCCATTGCCTATCATGCTGGCCTCAAGCGCCCCACCCCGGCCGATTGGACTCATGTCCACCGCCAGATCCCGCGCATGGTGGACGCCCTGCCGAATGGGCCGCGCAATCACCCGACGGTGCAGGTCTTCCTGGCCGGAGGTGTGCCAGAAGTGATGCTGCATCTGCGGCGGGCCGGGTTGCTCGATCTGTCGGTCCGCACCGTCACCGGCCACTCGCTTGGCGAGTCGCTCGACTGGTGGGAGCAATCCGAGCGCCGGGCGCACCTGCGTCAGTTGCTGAAAGATCGTGACGGCGTCGATCCCGATGACGTCATCCTCTCGCCCGAGTCGGCGCGCTCTCGCGGCATGACGGCGACGGTATGCTTCCCGCTGGGCAACCTTGCTCCCGGCGGCGCGGTGATCAAGAGCACGTCGATCGACCCGAGCGTCGTCGACGCCGATAACGTCTACCGCAAGCGCGGTCGCGCGCGGGTGTTCCACACCGAACCTGACGCCATCCGGGCGATCAAGTCGAAGGGTGAAGACCGCATTCACGCCGGAGACATCCTTGTGCTCAACTGCCGTGGGCCGATGGGCAGCGGCATGGAGGAGACCTACCAGCTCACCAGTGCGCTCAAGTTTCTCGAATTTGGCAAGCACGTCGCGGTGCTGACGGATGCGCGCTTCAGCGGCGTTTCCACCGGCGCCTGCATTGGCCACGTCACGCCCGAGGCGCTTTCTGGCGGGCCGATTGGCAAGGTGCAGGATGGTGACTGGATTGAGATCACGATCAATCGCAACGACCTCACCGGCACAGTAAATCTGATTACCGAAGACGGTGGTGTGGCGGGCGGTGATGCGCTGCTGGCCTCGCGCGAGATGTCGCCGACGCTGCGCGCCGATCGCAACCTGCCCGACGATACGCGCCTGTGGGCCGCCTTGCAGGACGTGAGCGGCGGCACCTGGGCCGGCGCCGTCTATGACGTCGAAAAGATCCTGCAAGTGATCGAGGCGGGCAAGAAAGCCCTCGGCAACTAGCCGACGGGCTTTACTTCAACTCGCTTGTAGATTTCTTTGGTTTGGTCGAGATTGGCAAAGCTGATGCCGGGCAGCATGGCCGACGCCGTACCCGCGGCGACGCCCCAGCGCACGGCGTCGGAGAATGCCTTGCCCTTGCTCATGGCCCAGACGAACGCTGCCGCCATGGCATCACCAGCACCAATGGGGCACACGGCTTCTACCCGCGGCGGGATCACCTCATACACGTGGTCCACCGTACAACCAATAGCGCCACGAGCGCCGAGAGAAAGCACCACGGTTTCCGAACCCATCTCGCGAATGCGCTCGGCGGCTTCGACAAAATGGCCGCGCGTCAGCAGCGCGCGCCCAAGCAGGCGCTCGGCCTCAGACTGGTTGGGCGTCACGACGGTGGGCCCGGCTTCGATTGACAGCGTCAAGGGGTCGTTATCGGTGTCGAGCAGTGTCTTGACGTCATGCTCGCGCGCGGCGGCAATGAGTTTGGAGTAAAAATCGTTCGGCACACCGGGAGGCACGCTGCCGCACAGCATCAGCCACTTGGCCTTGGGTAGCCGCTTGATGATGGCTTGCTCAATCGCTGACACTTCGGCCGGGGCCAGCTGCGGTCCGCGCTCGTTCAGCTTGACGCTGAGCCCATGCTTGTCGGTGATGGAGAGATTGTGGCGTACCGCGTTTTTCATCGGTACGAATTCGCAGGGAAAACCGGAACTCCGTAGCAGCTTCTCGAACTCGGGGCCGCTGTCGCCTCCCGAAAAAGCAATCGAGAGCGTCTTGCCGCCAAAACTGTGAATGACGCGCGATGCATTGATGCCGCGGCCGCCCGCGCTCTCATGGCTGTTGAGAATGTAGGCGCGGTCATCAAACACCAGTTGATCTGCCGAAATGTTCCGGTCTATCGCCGGATTCAGGGTGACCGTAATAATCAAGCTTCGATTGTACTTGCTACTCTGAGGACTTGTCTCGCGATTCGCACAGCCAAGCCGCATGGTGGAGCCTGATCGCGGTCTGCTTCTTCTGGGGAACCACCTATCTCGGCATTCGCATCGCCCTCGAGGGCATGCCACCGGTATTGCTGGTGAGCATTCGCTTTCTGTTGAGCGGTGCGCTGATTCTGGCTTATGCGTGGTGGCAGGGCTGGCAGATGCCGCGCGGCAAAGCGATGTGGTGGCCGGTGATGACCGGCATGCTGACGCTGGGGGTAGGCAACTACTGCCTCGCGCTGGCCGAGACGTTCATTCCAAGCGGGCTCGCGGCACTGTTTATCACCGTGGCGCCGTTTTGGATCCTCGGTATGGAAGTCGCCATCCCTGGTGGGCCGCGTATTCATCCGCGGGTGCTGATCGGGATGCTGATTGGCCTGGCGGGGGCGGTGTGGCTGGTGGGGCCCGAGGCGCTCGAGGTGGGTATCAGCGGCAATACGGTCAAAGGGTTTCTGATTCTGCAGCTGAGCTGCCTTGGGTGGTCGCTTGGTTCCATTCTGCAGAAACGCCGCACAGATCAGGTGAATCCCGTGCTGGTGGGGGCAATCCAGCAGTTGGCCGTGGGGGTGATTGTGGGGATGATTGCGCTCGCGCGCGGCAAGTGGGATGTGGATCTGACGCCGCGGGTGGTGGGGGCGGTGTTGTACCTGGCGCTGTTCGGTTCGATCGTCGCCTATAGCGCCTATCTTTATGCGCTACAGCATTTGCCGCTGGCTCTAGTGTCGATCTACACCTACGTAAACCCAGTAGTGGCCGTCACCTTAGGCTGGTTGTTCTATCGGGAAGCGTTTGGGTGGAAGGAAATGGGGGCAATGACCGTGATCTTCATCGGGGTTTGGCTGGTCAAAAAACTAAGTGTTTCTCCTGAGAAGTCCTAAGGCAAAATAGGCTTTATTTTCAATACCTTAGAACCAAGGAAATGTTCGATAATTCGGAAGTACTGTAAGACAAACCCGCGTTCTGGGGCCATTTTGGAACTCTGGTTTCATATTGGGAAATCTCTTCCCGATATGGAACATAAAGCCCGAATTGGATCCCGTAATGGAGCTGTGGAAAACTCAGCCCGGGTGCGGGGATTGCTGATGTCGAGTTTTACAAAATTCTTAACTCTATATCCAGCAATGGTTTAGGGGTAGTTTGAGGGAAGAGTGATGGCAGCGGCATTACGACAAATTGTGGCCAAAAGTACCGATTCCGAACGGCATGCTTCGTGCATTCCTAATGGCGTCGCTGACGGTGAACACCTGAAGCGGCCCCGAAAGAGAAACCAGACGATGCGCAAGCCCCCAACTAAAGAATGGATCGGCACTCAGACCGAACAAGTTGAGAGCGCGACGAGCATTGTTGCGAATTTCTCACGGGAACCCGAAATCGAAGCCCGTTTGGAGACCCAACCCATGCCCGCTGCCCAATCAGCCACCCAACTTTCGTTCAGCACCCTTTCGCAGACCATCGAGATCAATGCCGCCTATGAGGCGTCGCATCCGGACCAGGCGCGCTTTGCGCAGCGGGATCGGGTGGTTCTCGAGCACCTGCCGCTGGTGCGCGCCATTGCTGTTCGGGTGCACGAGAATCTGCCGGTGCACGTCGACCTCGACGATCTGATCCACGCCGGGATCATGGGTTTGTTTGATGCGGCCACGAAGTTTGACACCGACAAGAACGTCGCGTTTTCTTCCTACGCCAAGCACCGCATCAAGGGGGCGATCCTCGACAGTCTGCGCCAGCTCGACTGGGCCAGCCGTGATCTGCGCCGCCGTCACAAGCAGGTAGAAGCCGTCACGCGCGATCTCGCCGCTGAACTGCAGCGCAACCCTACCGAACAGGAAATTGCCGACAAGATGGGCGTCGAAGTGGACCGCTGGCGCCAGATGATGATCGACCTGCGCAACGTCGGCCTGGTGTCGGCCTCCACGCGCGCCAACGAGAATGAAGATCTGCCGGCGCCGGACTTTCCGACCAGCCCCGATCACCACCCCGATTCGATTTGCGCCCGTGAAGAGCTGAAAACGCTGCTCAAGACCGCGCTTCACACTCTGCCCGAGCGCTACCAGCGCGTTGTGCTGCTCTACTACTCGAACGAGTTGACCATGAAGGAGATCGGCAACATGCTCGGCATCAACGAGAGCCGCGTGTCGCAGATCCACAAGGCGGCCCTGGAGAAGATGGCCAATGCTTTGGGTCAGGCGGGTATCAGTTCGGCCGCAGCGTTCTAGCCGCGGCCGCCAACTCTACTTCACTTCAATCGTGTAAGGCATCCAGCGCAACATGCCGCCCTGACGCAAAGCCGGGCGCAAGGCGCGCTGAATCTCATCCACCAAGGCAGGCTTCTCAAACTGGATCAAACCGCCAAGTGCGGCGCTCATGGTCTTCTCATCGCGGAACCATTTCTCAATGGCGTTCTCGGGTGCGGGGTAGGGCACGAGGTCAATTTTGGCGTCCGGAGCGATCTTGGCCCGCTTGCGCAGCTCGGCCAGCGCGGCGTCGATGCCACCAAGAGAATCGGTGAGGCGCTTGGCCTTGGCGTCCGAAGCAATCCAGGCGCGACCTTGCGCGAGCGGCTCAATCTCCTCCACCTTGGCCTTGCGGCCTTCAGCCACCTTGCCCACAAACGTTGTGTAGCTGGCGTCCACGCCTTCACGCAGCTTCTGGCGCGCCACATCGGTGAGCGGTTTGGAGAGCGAATCGATGTCCGCATTCTTGCCGCGCTGCAAGCCGTCCTGTGTCATGCCGATCTTGTCATAAAGACCTTTTAGATTGGGCCGGCCGTAAACCACACCGATCGAGCCGGTGATCGTCGCCGGGTAAGCGTAGATCGGGTCGCCAGTAACTGCCATGTAGTAGCCACCGCTTGCGGCAACGTCGGACATCGAGATCACCACGGGCTTGACCTTACTCAGGTCCTTCAGTGCGGCGAGAAGCTCATCTGAGGCAACGGCGTCACCACCAGGCGAGTCGATGCGCAGCAGTACGGCCTTATAGGATTCGTCGTTCTTGAGTTCGTAGACATGGCTGATGAAGTCGCGCGAGGCAATCATGCCATCGCCAAGGCCGCTGCCACGGACGATGTCGCCTTCGGCGACAAAGTAGGCGATGCGGTTGTCGGTATCGCGATCCCAACGACGGCGAATCCGCTTGCGATACTCACGAGCCGAAACGGCGCTCTTGGTGGAAACATTGGCGCGCTTGGCCAGTTGTTCACGGGCCTGATTGTCAAACTCGAGAGCGTCGACCAATTTGGTCTCGAGCGCCTTCTTGGCAAGATAAGGCCCGTCATCCATCAGCTTCTCGATCTCGGCCGGGGTGCGCTTGCGCGATTCGGCGAGCCCGTTGACCAGCACGGTGTAGATGCCGTCAAGGATGCCGCCCAGGGATTCCTTCGATTCGGGCGACATCGAGGTCTTCACGTAGGTGTCGCCAAAGTCCTTGTACTTGCCGGCATGCACCACTTCCATCTGTACGCCGAGCTTGTCGAGGGTGTTCTTGTAGAAGGTGCGTTCGACGCGCAGGCCTTTGAGGTCGAGGATGTCTTCATCGACCATCGAAACACGATCGGCGGCCGAGGCGAGGAAGTAATCCTTCGCACTGGGCCGCCGCATGTAGGCAAATACGGGTTTGTTGCTCTTGCGGAACTCAACGAGCGCGGCGCGAATCTCCTGCGCCTTGGCCCAGCCGAGACCGGCGCCGCCGGTCTCGAGCATCAGGCCCTTTACCTTGCTGTCCTTGGCGGCGCTTTCCAGCACCTGCTTGATCTCAAGCACCGTCCAGGGGGATTGCTGATCCAGCCACGGGATGGGAATCTCCTCGGCCGGTTGCTCGGCGATTTGTCCCTCAAGCCGCAAGACCAGATACGATTCCGCCGGGGTATCCGGCTCTTTCTTGGTTGCCATGCGCACCAGCGCAAAGCCCAAAACAATCGTGGCGAGTCCGGCAAAGACAAAGCCACACAGGATGCCCAGCAGAAACTTCTTCATTCACCTACTAGGATACGGTCGAATCGCTTGGCCACGTCAGTCAAATAAGCCTGATCTCCGCCGCGCAATTCTACTGTGGCGACGCCCTGATAGCCAATCTCGGTAAAGGCGGCGTGGACGGCCTTCCAATCGATGTCGCCATCCCAGAGGTCGACAAACTCAGTTTTGCCCTGGCGGAAGCGGAAGTCCTTGATATGAACCTTGGCGATGCGCTGCTTGCCGAGAGTACGGATCCAGTCCTGCGGAAAGCCGAACAGCACCATGTTGCCCACGTCGAGATAAGCCTTCAGATAGGGGCTCTTGAAGGAATCCACATACTGCGCCATTTCAAGCGGGCTGAGCAAAAACTTATTCCACACGTTCTCGACGGCAATCGTTACCTTGGCCTTCTCGGCCACCGGCAGCAGCTCGCGGATCTTGGCGGTGCTCTTCTTCCAGGCTTCCTGGTAAGGGGCGGTGGGGCTCACGACGGCGGGCACGAGCAGCACGGTGGAAGCGCCCCAGGCCTGTGCATTGCGGATGGAAGTGCGCATGCCGGTCATGCCGGTTTCGACCACGCTCGGGTCGGCGGAGTTGAGCGGATTCTTCCAGTGCGCGCTATTCATGACGCCATGGATCTTGAGGCCCACTTCGCTGGCGGCCTTGGCGATCTCGGCTTCTTCCTTCGGGTCGTCGGCGGTGTTCATCTCGAGATGGGTAAAGCCAGCGGCCTTGGCCACTTCAAACTTGGCCTTCCAGTTCGGCAGGTCCTTGGGCAACATGCTGCCCAGCACAGCCTTGTTGATCGGCAACTTGGCGGCGTTTGCCGCCGGCGCCATCATACCGGCCAGCGCCGTTGCCATCAGATCTCTACGATTCATAGACGAAACTCCTCTAGGCGAGCGGGTAGTTGATTTCCGCTGCGATCTTCTTAATGTAATCGAAGCCCTGCCGGTATTCCTCGGCAGTCTTCAAATGTTCGAGCATTAGCGGCACGGGAGCCTTAAGCCCGCGCAAACCATTCAGGTAGGCGCGGTAATCCACCTGCCCCTTGCCTGGGATCACCTCGACAAAGTGAACGTTCAGCTCCACCACCCATTCGAGGTCTTTGGCGTGGCAGCTGCGGATGTGTGGGCCGAGCTTGCGGAAGCACTCTTCGATCAGCGCGGCGTTGTTGTAAAACTTCTCTGGTGAATTGACAGCGTTGCAGACGTCGAGGTGGACAGCAAAGCCCTTGCGATCGATGGCTTTGATCAGCCGCAGGTAGCTGTCGGGAGTGTCGGGGTAGGTCCAGCCCATCACCTCGAGGGTGAAGAAGCTCCGTTTGGGCTTGACGGCGTCGAGGATCTTGCGGCAGTTCTCGACGGTGGCGTCAAAGCCCTCTTTGG
Organism: uncultured Bryobacter sp.; assembly: GCA_964494515.1. Lineage (GTDB taxonomy): Bacteria > Acidobacteriota > Terriglobia > Bryobacterales > Bryobacteraceae > Bryobacter. Next base: position 14,140 of record CAZBTA010000052.1, on the reverse strand, counting down.
ACAGGTTTTTGGGGTGGGGGCCATACCAGACCTTCTCGTGATAGCTGCCCGAGATGTCGACACAGCAGCGGGCGCCGACTTCGTCGGCGATCGCCATGCGCTCGGTGACGTATTCGAGATTCTCACGGCGGCGCACGGGGTCGATGTCGAGCATGTTCTTCCAGGCGCCAACCTCGGCGATGACGACGCGCTCTTTGGCAAATGCGGCTTCGATGGCGCGCAGCTTTTCCTTCTCGCTGATGCGAACGTTGGGGCAATAGGCGGCGCTGTAGCCAAGGCGACGGTGTTCACGGGCGAGCTCGACGGGGTCTTCAGACTTGAGGAAAATCGGGGCGCCAATGAGTAAAGCCCCTGCGGAGGCAATTGCAGGGGCTTGATAGGCAGTAGCCAGGCTTGTCGTTAGTTTGAGGCAGTCGCGGCGTGTCACGCTGCGATTTTATATGTTTTGCCGGCTTTGAGTCGTGCTTAGACGAGGTTCGGGATCTTGATGATCTTCTTCTGAATCGCGTACTGCACGAGCTGGGCTTTGTTATGGATGTCGAGCTTGCGCATCAGGTTGAACTTGTGCGCTTCGACCGTCTTGACGCTCAGGTTGAGGTCGCAGGCGATTTCCTTCACGCTCTGGCCCTCGGCGAGCATCTTCAACACTTCGCGTTCACGCGTGGTGAGCGTGGCAAAACGCGGCATGCGATTGGCGCTCTTGATACGGCTGCGGAAGTCGTCCACAAGCTGGCTCAGCATGCGCGGGCTCAGGTAGCTGCCACCGCGGCAGATGTCGCGGATAGCGCTGACGAGCTGGCCGGAAGGGCTGTCCTTGAGCACATAGCCGCTGGCGCCAACTTCCATGCCCTCGACGAGGTAATCTTCGTCGTCATACATGGTGAGGAAAAGGATCTTGGTTTCGGGGCGGTTTTTCTTGATCTGGCGGGTTGCTTCAAAGCTGCTCAGGCCGGGCATGCCGATATCCATGAGCACCATATCCGGACGCACTTCAGCAGCGCGGTCCACGGCGTCGCCCCCGTTGGACGCCTCAGAAACAACTTCCATATCCGCTTCCGCATTGATCAGGGTTTTGATGCCCTGGCGGAAAAGTGTGTGATCATCTGCCAGCAAAATTCGAATCTTGGCCATATGTTGCCTACCTCAACGTTATTGGTTCGCCTCGCGTAGCAATGGCAACTCGATCTGAATCCGAGTTCCCTTGCGGAAACGCCCTTTGAACTTCATGCCTCCCCGGGCACTGGCTTCGCCCAACCGCGATACCTGAATATCGCCCTTGGCGGAACCAGACTTTCCGGCTACCTTTCGTTGGCTTTCCACGTAGAATTTGCCACCCAAAAGTGCCACACGTTCGCGTAACCCGGCCAAACCGAAGGAATCCCGCCGGCCCAAGGCCTCTTCGACCTCGAAACCAACACCGTCATCCTCCACATTCAGCCTTAACACTCCATCGGCACTTTCGAGCGAAATGTTTACATGACTTGCCTGAGAATGTTTGCCCACATTGTTCATGCACTCCTGAACCAGCCTGTAGACAATTACCTCAGTCTTTTTCGGTACCTTCCCCATACGGGAAAGGGATAGCTTGACGCGCGCGGGATGTACCCGGCTAAAGCGGCTGACCAGTTGACGCAATGCGGCGCCAAGGCCGAGCTGTTCGAGCACGGCGGGGCTGAGGGCGGCGATCAGCCGGCGAATCTCGAGGATCGTACGCTCGGTGATGTCTCTTGTTTCCTGCAACTTACCTTTGATCGGGGCTTCTTCGGGCTTGAGATTTTCCTCGATCATTTCCAACTGCAGGCGAATGCAAAGCATCGACTGGCCGGCCTCGTCATGCAGCTCGCGGCTGATGCGGCGGCGCTCCATTTCTTCCACTTGCAGCATCCGCTCGGCCAGACGCCGCACCTGTTCTTCGCGTGCGGCCAAATCTTCCATAAGGCGTGCCTTTTCTGCACCCATCAGGCAACGCTCGGCGGCAATTTCCAGCATTTCCTGCTCGCGCGGCAGCCACTCGTAGCTCTTGCGGAAGCGGAACTGCATTACTCCGCGCAGCTTGGCGCCATCTACCAGCGGCACGCTCCAGCAGGTGACGTAGCGCCCGCGGGTGCGCTTATCCAGGATCAGGTCTTCACTCGCCGCGGCTTCTTCAGTACAAAACGGCGTCGCCAGCGCGGCAGCCAGGCGTGGCTCGCTCGCCACCAGATGGGGCGGCGATTTCGGCCCTTCGCCGACAAATGCCATCGGCACCAGCACCTGGTCATTTTTGTCGAGAAAGAACAGCGAGGCGCAATCGGCGCGATAAAGAGACCCGAGGGTCGACAAAAACCGGCGCAACAATTCATGCAGCCCACGACTCTCCAGCTCGATGCGGAACAGGTCGCTGTAAGCCTGCGTCTCGTTCTCGCGCACCTGGTAGTAGGCATTGTTGAGCGTCAACAACACGCAGAAGTGCAGTTGCTCATTGGCCCAGCGGTATTGTGCCGAGCGCTCGCTTTCGAGCCGCTCGATCAGCGGCAGCAGAATGCGGTCAAACTCCTGCAGCGCCTGCTGGATGCCGCTTGGCGGCAGATTCAGCTTGGCGAGGCGGCGGCCGCTGTATTCGACCTGCTCGAGAAACGTGAGCATCGACTTGCGGCTGCCCTTGGCGGGGCCCAGCACCCGTGCTGCCGTGCCCGTGGTGATAGCCACCAGAGCCTGAATCTGCCGCGGCTCAAACTGCAGCACTTCAAGACGCTTCACATACTGCTTTTCCAGCTTGTCCACCAGCGGCGAAAGCCACTGCGCCATGGCGGCCAGGGGACGGCGAACGGGATCCTTCAGGATGTGCGCCGCGTTTGCCAATACAGTTGAGGCTTCAACTTTAGGGACAACTGTAGCCATAGATGCTCACTCTCTTCATCGAGTGCCAGGAAGAAATGCTTTAGCCCGATCGCTATAATCGAGCGAACCATGGGCCAAAACCAGCGTTTTTCTCATATCGACGCCCTGCGCGGGCTGATCATGATGCTGATGGCGATTGATCACTCCAACAGTTTTGTGTCGCGCCAGCATGGGCCCGAGTTCTGGAATGGCGCCGTCGCCACCTACCAATCGGCAGCGGCATTTCTGACCCGCTTTGTAACGCATCTGTGTGCGCCCGGGTTTTTCTTTCTGATGGGGGCTGGCATGTACTGGTTTGCCGCCTCGCGCCGGCGGGCGGGCTGGAGCGAGGGCGCCATCCTCAAGCGTTTACTGCTGCGTGGGGGCGCACTGATCGTGGTGGGGCAACTGTTTGAGACACCGATCCCGCTGTTGCAGGGTCCGCTTGAGCGCGCCACACAACCCCTCTTTGGCCTGCCAATGGTGCCACCGGTGGATGGCACCGCGCCAAGCCTCGTGCTGATCACGCTATTTGGACTCGGTGGAGTCATGATCCTGTGCGCGCTGCTGCAACGGCTACAACCCGTATGGTGGGCCGTGGCCATGGCGGCCAGCGTGGTGGCCACACACCAGTTGCTACCCGCTGATGGCAAGCCCGGCTCGGTGCTTATAACCATGTTTCTCGCCCCGGCAATCGCTCATCATATGATCTCGATTTACCCGGTGATCCCGTGGCTCGCCGTCGGATGTTTCGGCATGCTGTGCGGCTACTGGTGGCAGCAGCATCCCGAATGGCGTGGGCGGGTGGCGCTGCTTGGTGTGGGTATGATCCTGCTTGCCTCAGGGGTGCGGCTGGCCGGGGGCTGGGGCAATATTGTGGCGGCGCGCGATACGAGCTGGATCGAGTTTCTGAACAACGTCAAGTACCCGCCCTCGCTTGTGTTCTGGACGATGTCGGTGGGCATCGATCTGGTGCTGCTCGGCCTGCTCAGCCGCTTTCGCCACGCGGATAACTCGCCGTTGCTCGTCTTCGGCCAGACTCCGCTTTTCTTCTACGTCGTGCACTTCTACCTGTTGATCCCAATGGGGCTGATGTTCTTCCGCAAGGCGGCGCCGCTCGGGATGACCTACGTGGTGTGGCTTGTCGTGCTCGCGATCATGTATCCGTTGTGCCGCTGGTATCGCGGCTTCAAGAACACCAAGCCGGAAGAATCGCTCTGGCGGATGTTCTAGGGCAGCGCGCCGGCCTGCTTCAGAATCGCGCGGCCGAGCTGTTTGCGCTGGGCGGGGTCGCTCTCGCGTGTGATGTCGATGTTGAGGGCAAAGGCCCATTGCTTTTTGTCGCGCTCGACCACACCGACATACCAACCCACCTGCGCGATGCCTCCGCGCATTGCCTGCGGTACAAACCCGATAAAGCGTGCATCGCGCGGATTGGTGGCCCCATCCCAGCCCGACTTGGCGAACACGCGAAAGCCTGGTTGATCTTCTTCGAGCAGGATTGCCTGCGCCGCGGGCCACACCTTGTCGGATAAGCCCACCTTGCCGGCCCACAGCCGCGCGAGAAAACGCGCCTGCTCAATTGCCGAAATTTGCAGCGTGCCATTAAGCCAGAACTGATCGACGACATTGCCCGTCTGCTCATTGCCGTAGCTGAAGCGCTTGAGCATGTCCTGCATGCGCGCCAGACCCACCGCGCGGGCAATCGACTGGTACACCCAAACCACTGATTGCTGATAAGCCGAGCGCAGCGTTTGATCCTGATTCCACGACGGCAGACCGCGGTCGGCCTGATCCCAGCTGAAGCGGCTATCAGGGGCAACCACTCCTGTTTCAAGCCCAATCAGCGTATTGGCAATCTTGAAAGTCGACGCCGGGCTGAAGCGTCGTGCCGCCCGGATCGGATTGGCGCACAGGGTGGTTGACCCGCCGAGTTCCACCACCACCATCGTGCCCTCGAGGCGTGCGTTGTCGAACAACTGCCGCCAAGCTGGCACCTCTGTACAAGCGAATGGCCCTGCCGCGCGACTGATCGTCGCCGACAGGGCCATGAGAACAACAAGCCTAACCAAGCAGCGCCTTCTTGCAGAACTCGACGCACTTGCGCACTTCCACCACCGTGTCCGCGCCCTTGTATTCGTACTCGATATTGGCCGGGAATTTGTACTTTTTCTTCGCCATCAACTCGAGCGTCGCCTTGATCGGCGTGTCGCCTTCGCCAAAGGGCAGATTGGGGCCCTGGTTTTTCTTGCGGTCCTTGAGGTGGATGCAGACGATGTTCTTGGCGTTCTTTTCGATGTACTCAACCGGGTCGAAGTTGGCGGCCCAGAAGTGGCCGATGTCAAGGTTGATGCCGATGTACTTGCTCGTGCCGGTCATGGCTTCTTTGAAGTTGTCGGGGGTGGCGAATTCGTTCGGCTTGATGTTCGAGTGGTTATGCATGCCGACGTGCACCTTGGCCTTTTCAGCAAAGGGGCTAATGCGCTTGGCGGTAGCGATGTTGGACGAAGCCGTCAGCCGATTGACGCCGAGCGCATGGGCAAACTCAAAGCCACGCTCAATCTCTTTGTCGGTAAAGTCGTCGCGGAAGCTGTAGTTGTAAGCCCACAGCTCAATACCGGCGTCATCGAGCTTCTTGCGCACGGTCTTAAAGTGGTCGAGCGAAACGGTTTCGCGCCACTGCCGCAGCTCGGCACGATCGCGAATGCGAGGTTCGACGTGGCCGCTGAACAACTCCACCGAGCCAAGCCCAATCTCCTGCATGGCCTTGATCGCGGCATCGAGGTCGCGATCGCGGAAGCTGTAGCTCTGGGCTCCGATCGTTACCCCACGAAACGTGGAATTCACCTTGGCGGCCGGCAGTGAAGCAGCCCCCAAAACGCCGAGCGCGCCGGCGGCAAAATCTCTTCTGGAAATCATGTGGCTATTCTATGCGGTCAAGCCACAGCGCGGTTAACGGACTTGAATTTTTGCCGACACGCTATCTGCCGAACCGATCCGCACCACGACAGGTTGCGTACCGGTGGGTGTACTCGGATTGACGGTGAAGTTGACCTGAATCAGGCCGACCAATCCCGCTGGCGTACCGGCAAAGAGAATGCTGGCCGGCGTGTCGCCGATCGTCATGCTGATCGCGGCCTCAGGCCGCGGCAGATCCACCAGCAGCGTGTTCGGCCCCGGGGCGTTGCCAGTGGCGATGCCGGGGCGCGTCGAGCCGTGGCCGGTGACGTACAAGATGCACGTCTCGCCACGGGCACATGAAGTCTGAGGCACGGTAAACAGATCGCCGTTGGTGAAGATGCCGGGCGCGTTCGCCTGCACCTGGAAATCAAAGCTGGCCGAGCCTGCCTGCGGATAGCTGATAATGAGGCGGGCCGGGCCGGGGCGCGCCGTATAGGGAATCTGCAGATTGATCTGACCGGGTGAAACGAAATAGAACGGCGCCGCCTCGCCATTGATCGTGGCGAAGACACCTCCCGAATAGTTGACCAGCGGTACGGCGCCGGCCACTTGCGTGCGATTGGCCAGGTTGGAGCCGAAAACGCTCATGATGCCGCCTGGGGCGAAGGAGTTTGCAAACGAGGCGCCATGGGCGATACCCGAGATGACGGGTGCGGGCGCGGGGCCCTCAATGTTGAGCGGCACCGAAAGGGTGAAGTCATTACCCAACTCATCGCGTCCACCCAGCTCAAGCGGCAACGTTACGGGAGACGGCAGGTTGGTCAGGTTGATGTTGGTGGACAGCAGTTGATTGGCGGCAATCGTGTTGCGCCCGAGCAATTCGGCAATACGCGCGCTGAAGTCGGTGGTGCCGATCTTGAAGCTCGAGATCGTGACGGCCACGCCCGCATGTTCCTTCAGAGCAAAGCCAAAGGTCCATTGTGAAGTGCCGGCGGCACTGGTGGTGCGATAGATCGGGTTGCGGCTCGTCGAAAGCGTCAGCATCGCGCGGGTGGGCGCGGTGCGCGGCCAGGCAGCGAGAAAGCGGTCGAAGTCGATGGTGCCAAGGCCGGTGGCCAGGTCATAGCCGGGGCCAGCGGTATAGCCAATGCGGCCCGTGTCGCAGTCCTTTGTGCCCACCACGCAAGGGATCAACGTGTCGCCTTCGGTGACGTCATGGAAGGCCTCGGGGTTCGACTGGGCGAGTGGATAGAGAAACCGGTTCACGTTGCCAAGGCCCGTCTGATTGGTGGCCTGCAACACCAGCGCGAGCATGGCGGCAAATGCGGGCGTACCGGCGCTGGTGCCACCCACGACAAAAAGTTCGTTGTTGTAAATGATCGAGTAGCCGTTGTAGGTGGATGCCGCGAGGGAGATGTCGGGAGTGCGACGGGTGGGCTGGCCATCGAGCCCGGCGCCCACCTGCCACGGTGGCCGCTCAAAGAACTGACTGATCCCGCTGCCACCGGCCGCGATACTGGTGCCTTGCACGGATTGGTTCCAGGGGATCTCGGGGATGTAGGAAAGCGCCGAGGCGAGGTTGGCGTCATTGGTGGCGCGCCAGTAGGTGCCATTGCGATCGTTGAGCTCGGTGCCACCCACGGCGGTGACCTCGGGGACAACGGCTGGAAAGCGCGGCCCAAAACCGCTTTGCACGATGGGCGCGCTGTTGATCTCACAGCCACCGGGGCCCGCGTCGCCCGATGAGTTGACCCAGGTGATGCCAAGCGCGTTGGCCGTTTGCACCGTCGTGCGCAAGGCCGACAGCGTCGCTTGTGTATTCTGCGCCTCACATCCGGCACTGAAACTAACGCTGATGATCGGGGCGAGATTGCGGTCAATCGCATAGCTGGCCGCGCTGATGGCCGAGGTGCCAAAGACATAGATCAGCTTGGCGCGCCGGGCAATGGCGCCGGCCCACTGCAGGTCGAGATTTGCCTCAATGCGCCCGCTGCTGTTAAAGCCGGGGTCGGTTGAGCTGGGGTATTGAATCAACTCCAGTTCGGCCGGCGGCAGATTGAAGCGCGAGCGAAACGCCAACATGTCTGAAACTTCAATGCGCGACTGGCCGACGACGACGATCCGCTGATTGCTGCCGTCGAGCCCGCGATCAATGGCGGGGCGAATGTTGTAGATAGTGGCGTAATCATCCGGCGCAAGCAGGCGCCGCCCATTCGGCAAGTTGTAATCCGGCCGTGCGCCCGTGGTGGGGACAAAGTCGTCGAGCCCGTCGACGTGTTGGACAAACGAAGCCAATTCACGCGGGATCACCGGCGCGCTGGTGCTGGCAAAGTGGCGACGGCCGTTGATCTCATAACGGCGCAGATCGGTCAGGAACGCGCGACGAACGGCGCGCGCCGTGCCCGAGACGAGGAAGAACATCCCGGTGCGAGCGCGATAATCCACCTGCATGCCCGCGCTGGTGAGCCAGCGCTCCACCATCGCCTGGCGCTCGGTGGCGAGGCCAAAACGCGAGGCAAACTCCTCCGGCTTGAGCCAGCGGCGAAAATTCGGCGATCCCGGCCGGTGCAATTCCTCGAGCAATTGATCGAGCTCCTGTTGCTTGCCGGCATCGAGCCCGAAGCGCACGGCCACGCTGCCAATCCATTCCTCATCCGGCAGTGCGCCAAGGTTGCGTGCCTGCCGCAGGTCCGGGCGTTGCCCCAGAAGTAGTGAGGCGCCAAGCGCCAGCAGACAGAGGTATCGCTGAAAAATGGTAGTACTCCTTAGAGAACTTTCGAAAAAATGTCCTCTGCAATCTTTTCGCCATGAAAGCGACCATTTTCAATGAATACTTCGTTCGTGAAAACACCAGCAACCAGAACACCGGCGAGGTACATGCCAGGGACTTCGGTTTCGTAGGTGTCCGGTTGCAGGTTGGGGCGGCGGGTTTCCGGATTGAGCTCGATGCCATGACGGGCGAGGAATGCAAAGTCGGGCTGGTAGCCGGTCATGGCGAAAACGAAGTCATTCTTGAGCGTGACTTCGCCTTCCGGCGTGGTGAGCACCACTTCCTTCTCGCGGATCTCCTTCACCGAGCTGTGAAAGTAAGCCGGGATCTCACCGTTCTTGATGCGGTTCTCGATGTTGGGCTTGATCCAGTATTTGACGTGGTTGTGCACGCCGGGGCCACGGTGCACCATCGTGACGCGGGCGCCAGTCCACCAAAGCTCCAGCGCGGCCAGTGCGGCTGAGTTCTTGGCGCCCACCACCAGCACGTCGGCGTCGTAGTAGGGGTGAGCTTCCCGGTAGTAGTGGATTACCTTGGGCAGGTCTTCACCGGGCACGCCGAGGTAGTTGGGCAGGTCATAGTAGCCGGTGGAGAAAATCACCTTGCGGCAAGCGTAGCTGCCCTTTTCGCTATGAACGATGAAGTTGCCATCCGTGCCAGTGACTTCGGTGACGCGCTCGTATTGGTGGATGTCGAGTTTGAAGTGGTCGGCGACGCGGCGGTAATACTTGAGGGCTTCGTTGCGGGTGGGTTTTTCGTTGAGGGCGGTCATGGGGATGCCGCCGATCTCGAGCAATTCAGGGGTGGTGAAGAAGACGAGGTTGGTGGGGTAGTTGTACAGCGAATTCACTACACAACCTTTTTCAAGAAGCACGGCCTTGAGGCCGCGCTTCTTGAGTTCGATCCCGCAGGACAAGCCGGTTGGGCCCGCGCCAACGATGACCGCATCCAGCATTAGACGAGCTCCGCCACCTTGGCGAGAGCAGCGTCAATCTGCGAGGCGTCCTTGCCGCCACCTTCGGCGCGATCCGGGCGGCCACCACCTTTGCCACCGACGATTTCGCTAATGGTCTTGATGATGTTGCCAGCGTGAATCTTGGGGTTGAGCTCCTTGCGCACGGCCGCAATGAACTCCACCGTACCCGCCGCAGTTGTGCTTCCAAGCACGATCACATCGGCGGCGTTGCGATTCAGGAAGTCATCCGCCACGGTGCGCATCTGGGCACGATCCATGTTGGCTACCTTCGAGCGCAACACCTTGATGCCGTTCAGCTCTTCGGCCGCGAGGCCCGAGCTCTGCGCGTGGGCCAACTGCTGCTTGAGCTGCTGTAAGGCATGCTCGAGTTCCTTCTTCTCACGCTCGGCGCGCGCGATGGCTTCTTCCTTGGCGCTGAGCAGTTCTTCGTAGTAATCGGCCACGCGCGGCCCGGCCACGGCTTCAATACGGCGAACGCCGGCCGAGCTCGAGCCCTCGTAAACGATCTTGACGCCGCCGATGTCGCCGGTGCGCTTGACGTGGGTGCCGCCGCAGAGTTCCTTGGAGAACTCGCCGATGGAGACGACGCGAACGCTGTCGCCATACTTTTCGCCAAACAGCGCCATGGCGCCAGAATTCAATGCTTCATCAAGGCTCATGACGTTGGTGCCGACTTCGATGTTCTTAAGCACCTCGGCATTGACCAGCCGTTCGATCTCGGCCTTCTCTTCGGGGCTGACGGCGGCGTAGTGCGTAAAGTCAAAGCGCAGACGCGTGGGGTCGACAACGCTGCCCGCCTGCTTGACGTGGCGGCCGAGCACCTGTTGCAACGCGGCCTGCAGCAAGTGGGTCGAGGTGTGGTGGCGCATCGAGGCGTTGCGCCAATCCGCGTCCACCCGGGCGGTAACGCTGGCGCCGGTGGCGATCGCCTTGAGAGGCTTGATCTTGTGCACGATCAGACCCGGCATGCCGTAGCTCGCGCCGGTGACATCGGCGAGCTTCTCGCCCGTTTCGGCATCATAAAGAGCACCACGATCGCCCACCTGGCCGCCCGAATCGGCATAGAAGGCAGTGGCGTCGAGCACTACTTCGGTCTCCGAGGCGTAGAGCACCTTGCCGGTGGATTCGAGGTTGGTATAGGCGAGGAATTTCGTCTTTGGCAGCTCGGCGAAGGCCGGGTTGACCTGCGCCTTTTCGGCGCCCTTCCAGCTGGCGCGAGCGCGTTGCTTCTGTCCTTCCATCGCCTCTTCAAAGCCGGCGAGGTCGATCGAAAGGCCGACTTCGCGCGCCATATCTTCCTGCTCATCAAGGCCCAGGCCGTAGGTATCGTACAGCTTGAAGGCGGCTGCGCCTGGCAGGATATTGCCCGCCGCCGACTTGGCCTCGTCGCGGAACATCTTCTCGGCCACCTGGAAGGTGGTCGCGTAGCGCAGTTCTTCTTCCCTGACGACGCGTGCCACCCGGTCGACGCTCTCGAGCAGATCCGGGTAGGGACCGCTCATGAAGTTGGCAACGAAGGGCGTCAGCTGGTGCAGGAACGTGCCTTCAAACCCGTCACGGCGGGCGTGGCGGATGGCACGGCGGATGATCTTGCGCAGCACATAGCCGCGGCCTTCATTCGAGGGGATCACGCCATCGTGAATCAGAAACTCGGCGGCGCGCGCGTGGTCGGCGACAACGTTCAGCGTGGCCGGCTTCATCTTGCCGCCGAGCAGCTCGAGGGCCCGCTCGCGAATCGGCTCAATCAGATCGGTCTCGTAGTTCGAAAGTTTACCCTGCAGGATCGCGGCCATGCGCTCAAGGCCCATGCCCGTGTCGATCGAAGGGCGCGGCAGCGGCGTCAGCACGCCGTCGGCCGAGCGGTCGTACTGCATGAAGACCAGGTTCCAGAATTCAACAAAACGGCCACCGCCATCGAGGGGAAACTCCTCATGCTCGTGCCCTGGCGCGGCGGCGTCCTTGCCGAGGTCGAAGTGAATTTCCGAACAGGGGCCGCAGGGGCCCGTGTCGCCCATCTGCCAGAAGTTGTCTTTCTCGTCGAGGCGGAAGATGCGCGATTTTGGCACCCCGGCAACCTTTTGCCACAGCTGTTCGGCCTCGTCATCTTCGCGGAACACCGTGACGTAAAGCCGGTCCGTCGGCAGCCCGTACACCTTGGTCACCAGATCCCACGCAAACTCGATCGCTTCGGCCTTGAAGTAATCGCCAAAGCTGAAGTTGCCGAGCATTTCAAAGAACGTGTGGTGGCGACGCGTGTAGCCGACGTTTTCGAGGTCGTTGTGTTTGCCACCAGCGCGTACGCACTTCTGCGAGGTCGTGGCGCGCGAATAGTCCCGCTTCTCCTGGCCGAGGAAGATCTCCTTGAACTGGTTCATGCCCGCGTTGGTGAACAGCAACGTCGGGTCGTTGCCCGGAACGAGCGACGAGGAGCGCACGATGCGATGGCCGCGCTCGGCAAAGAAGTCGAGGTATGTCTGGCGTACTTGGTGACCGGTCATGATATTTGCATTTCTATTTTCCCACTTTGGCACGCCGCCTGCCCTAAACTGGAACTAAACATGAAAGCGCGTGTGCATGTATCCCTGAAGCCCTCGGTTCTTGATCCGCAAGGCCAAACGATCACCAAAGCGTTGCATTCGTTGGCCTATACTGAGGTTCTTGATGTGCGTCAGGGCAAGTATTTTGACATCGAACTAGACCCGAACCTGTCGAAAGAGAGTTTGGCATCGAAGTTGCAAACTATCGCAGCAGAGGTGCTCTCGAACCCGGTTATTGAGGATTTCAACATCGAAATTCTCGGCTAATCTCTCCTCTCTCTCCAAGAACAGCAAACGGGGTTAAAGGAGCACCTCAACCCTTTATGTGCGGGATTGTAGGCTATATCGGAAATCGACAGGCCGTATCCATCATCATGGATGGCCTGAAGCGGCTGGAGTATAGAGGGTATGATTCCGCCGGCATTGCTGTGCTGGACGATGACAAGACGATTGCGGTCAGGCGCGCCTCCGGCAAGCTGCGCAATCTTGAAGAGGTGCTGCGGAACAATCCCACCGATGGCAGTTTCGGGATTGGGCATACCCGCTGGGCGACGCATGGCCGCCCGACCGAGGAGAACGCTCACCCCCATCGCGACTCCAAGGGCGATCTCGTTGTGGTGCACAACGGCATTGTCGAAAACTACCTCAGCCTTCGCCACGAGCTCCAGGCCGCAGGCCACGTCTTTGTGTCCGAGACGGATACCGAGATCATCGCCCATCTGGTGGAGCAGGCCTTTGAAGGCAATCTCGAGGCTGCTGTCCGCCAGGCATTGACTCGCATCCAGGGTGTGTTCGCCATCGCGATTATTTCCCGCAGGGATCCCAACAAGATCGTCGCCGCCCGCCAGGGTCCGCCGGTGGTGATTGGCCTTGGGGAGAATGAGTATTTTGTCGCCTCTGACGTTCCGGCCATTCTCAGCCACACGCGCGACATGTTCTTTCTCGCCGATGGTGATATGGCCGTGCTGACGCCCGAGGGCGTCACTCTCACCGATTTTGCCGGCAACCCCGTCACCCGCTCGATCTCCCACATCCACTGGGACCCGATCATGGCCGAGAAGGGTGGCTACAAGCACTTCATGCAGAAGGAGATCTACGAGCAGCCGCGCTCTACGCGCGATACCATGCTCGGCAGATTGGGGGCCGAATCCGGCCGCGCCTTCCTCGACGAAGTGCAGATCTCGGCCGATCAGATGCGACAGTTCCGCCAGATCCGTATCGTGGCCTGTGGGACGAGCTGGCATGCGGCGCTTGCCGGCAAGTTCATGATCGAGAAGCTGGCGCGGATCCCGGTGGAAGTCGATTACGGCAGCGAATTCCGCTACCGTGACCCGATCGTGCCGCCAGACACGCTGACGATCGTGATCTCCCAATCGGGTGAGACGGCCGATACGTTGGCCGCCCAGCGCGAAGCCAAGCAGAAGGGCGCGCAGACGCTCGCCATCTGCAACGTAGTCGGATCGATGATCACCCGGGAGGCGAACGGCTCGCTGATGACGCATGCCGGTCCTGAGATCGGCGTGGCGTCCACCAAGGCATTCACGAGCCAGCTGACGGCACTGTTTGTCTTGGCGCTTTACCTCGGCCAGGAACGTGGCACCCTGACACCCGATCAGGTGCGCGACCAGATCGAAGAGGCCATCCGGATCCCCGGCAAGATGGAACAAGTCCTCTCGAGCGAGGTGCTGTATCAGAATCTCGCCCGCTCGCTGCACAAGGCGAAGGATTTCCTCTACCTCGGTCGCGGTATTCACTTCCCGATCGCGCTTGAAGGCGCGCTCAAGCTCAAAGAAATTAGCTACATCCACGCTGAGGGTTATCCGGCTGGCGAGATGAAGCACGGGCCAAACGCGCTGATCGACGAGAATCTCCCCGTAGTGGTGCTGGCCGCCTATGATCCTGAAGATCCCGAGGGGCGCATCCGCTACGAGAAAACGGTCTCGAACATTCAGGAAGTAAAGGCTCGCAGCGGCATCGTAGTCGCCATCTGCAACGAAGGCGATCAGGAGATTGCCGAGATGGCCGATTACGTCATCCCGATCCCCAAGACCAGCGAACTACTGCTGCCCCTGCTCGAGATCATCCCCATGCAGTTGC
>CAZBTA010000051.1:0-26020 GCA_964494515.1 uncultured Bryobacter sp. | reverse complement strand
CTGCCTCACCCGCGGGTCATACACAATCAGCGGCGTCCGGATCGATTCCTCATACAGGTACCACTTGTCGGCCAGCCCACGCTCGCCCAGAAAATACCCGTTATCCGAGCTGTACACCACAATCGTGTTCTGATCGAGCCCCCGCGCGCTCAACTTCGCGAGAATGTTTCCAACGGCAACATCCACCCCCGCAATCAGCCTGAAGTAGCTCTTCACACTCTCCTGATACTGCTCGGCCGAAGTAAACCGCAGCTTCCACCGCGCCCGGCTCTCGCTCTCGCGCAGATACTGCGGCAGCCGCTCAAAGTACTCCGGTGCCGCCTTGCGCGGCACTGGCACCGTCGCATCCCGATACAACCCCGCCTCTTCCGGGTCATACAGATACTGCTTCGGATCCGCATCCCGCGCGTGCGGCGCCCTGAAGTTCACACTCAGACAAAACGGCTGCCCCGGCTTCACCCCATCGAGAAAATCCACCGCCTGCCGCGCAAACTCGCGGCTTTGCCCCACCCGCTCCAGCCCTGGGTTCCCGTGGCTCACATCGAACAGCTCCGCTGGCGCCCCGTCACCCCCCACCCCATACTTGCCCACAAACCCGGTCCGATACCCCGCCCGCCGCAGCAACTCCGGATAACTCAGCCCCACCAGCTCCGGCGAAAGCCGCGTCGCAAAATTGCTGATCCGGTGGCTCTTCTCATGCAACCCCGTAAAGATCGACGCCCGGCTCGTACAGCAGATCGCCGTCGCGCAGAAGTTATTTGTAAATCGCACTCCACCCCGCGCCAGCTTGTCGATCTCCGGCGTGCGCAACACCGGATGCCCCGCGCACCCCAGCAAGTCCGCTCGCTGATCGTCGCTCAACAAAAACAAAATGTTCGGTGGGGCCGATCGCCCAAACACCGCCCCGAGAAATGCTCGCCGCTGCATCTGAACAGCATATAAAATGGGGGCGGAATGTTAAGGGTCTTTATTCTGTCTCTGGCGCTGGCCATGTCGATGCTGGCCGCTCGACCCATTGAGTTCAATCGCGACGTCAAGCCCATCCTCTCCGACAAGTGCTTTGCCTGTCACGGTGTCGACGCCAAAAACAAAGGCATTCCCCTCCGCCTTGATCTCGAAGCCGAAGCCAAAAAAGACCTCGGCGGTCGCCGCGCCATCGCCCCCGGTTCTCCCGAATCGAGCGAGATCATCAAGCGCATCACCACCGATTCCAAAGCCCGCAAGATGCCACCGCTCTCCACCGGCCACAGCGTCTCCGCCGCCGAGCGCGAAGTGCTCACCCAGTGGATCCGCGATGGCGCCCCCTGGCAGAAGCACTGGAGCTTCATCACGCCCACCCGCCCCGCGCTGCCCGACATCGCCGCCGCCAACCCCATCGATCGCTTCATCCGCGAGCGCCTCACCCGCGAAGGCCTCACGCCCTCAAGCGAAGCCACCCGCGATCGTCTGATCCGCCGCGTCACGCTCGACCTCACCGGCTTGCCGCCCACCCCCGCCGAGGTCGATGCCTTCCTCGCCGACAAGTCTCCCGACGCCTACGACAAGCTGGTCGATCGCCTGCTCACGAGCCCCCGCTACGGCGAACGCATGGCCATGCGCTGGCTCGATAACGCCCGCTACGCCGATTCCAACGGCTACCAGTACGACGGCGAACGCATCATGTGGCGCTGGCGCGATTACGTCATCTCGAGCTTCAACAAGAACAAGCGCTTCGATGATTTTGTCATCGAACAAATTGCCGGGGACCTCTTGCCTAACGCCACCGTCGAGCAAAAAGTCGGCACCGGCTTCCAGCGCAACCACCGCGCCAACACCGAGCTCGGCATCGTCGCCGAAGAGTACAACGTCGAATACGTCATCGATCGCGTCGAGACCAACAGCGCCGTCTTCCTCGGCCTCACCTTCGGCTGCGCCCGTTGCCACAACCACAAATACGATCCCCTCACCCAGAAGGAGATGTACCAGTTCTACGCCTACTTCAACAACGTGCCAGAACAGGGCCGCGCCATGAAGTACGGCAACTCCCCACCCCTCATCCCCGATCCTACCGCCGATCAGCAGGCCAAACATGCCGCCCTGCTCAAGCAGATCGCTCACACGCGCGACGCCATCGATGTCAGCCCAGCCCGCCTCAAGGCCTGGCACGCAAAGATCCCGCGCGACACCCTGCGCTACTGGCTGCCCACCTTCGACCTCAAGCGTAAGCTCAGCCTCGAGGACCCTGAAGAAACCCGCGCCAATGGTGGCCAGGTCCAGTTCGTACCCGGCCGCATCGGCAAGGCCGTCGCCCTCGATGGCAAGACCTGGCTCGACGCCGGCTTCAAGGCCGCCAACTTCGACATCGAAGATCCCTTCACCATCGCCTTCTGGTTGCGCAGCGACGCCACGCCCGATGGCGCGCTCGTCTCCCGCTCTAACGACAAAGCCCGCGGCCGCGGCTTCGGCATCGAGGCCCGCGCGGGTCGCCTCTACGTCCACTTCACCAGCGACTACGATGACGACGCCATCCGCATGACCTCTGCCTCCCCCGTGCTCGCCGCAAGCAAGTGGCACCACGTCGCCATTCGTTACACCGGCTCCCGCATGGCCGAGGGCGTCCACGTCTACGTCGATGGCCAACCCGTCGAGTTCAAGGTCGATCTCGACAATCTCTATCGCCCCTTCAACAACGGCGGCAAGGAGTTCCCCGAGCCCTTCCGCATGGGCGCCGGCGCGGGTCCCGAGCGTCGCTTCAAAGGCCTGCTCGACGAGGTCCTCATCTGGTCGCGCACCATCGCGCCTGAAGACGTCGCCCTCCTCGCCAAAGGCCAAACTCTGGCCGAAGTCGACCCCACCTCACGCCAGGCCCGCGAGGTCTATCTCGAAACCGCCGCCCCCGCCGCCCAGCGCCAGCTCTGGCAGCGCCTGATCGAGCTCGATCAGCAGCGCGCCGCCCTCGAGCGCAGCTTCCCCTCGGTCATGATCATGGCCGAGAATCCCACCCGCCGCCAAACCCACATTCTCATCCGCGGCGAGTACAACAAGCCCGGCGAGAAGGTCGACCCCGGCCTGCCCTCCTTCCTGCCACCCCTGCCCGCTGGCGCGAATAACGATCGCCTCGGCCTTGCCCGCTGGATGGTCTCGCGAGACAATCCGCTCACCGCCCGCGTCAACATCAATCGCGTCTGGCAGATGTTCTTTGGCACCGGCCTTGTCAAAACCACTGAGGATTTCGGCAGCCAGGGCGAGTATCCCTCTCACCCCGAGTTGCTCGACTGGCTCGCCGTCGAGTTCATGGATTCCGGTTGGGACCTGAAGCACATGGTCAAGCTCATGGTCACCAGCGCCGCTTACCGGCAGGACGCTCGCGCCACCCAGGATCTCATCCAGCGCGACCCTGAAAATCGCCTCCTCGCGCGTGGCCCCCGCCTGCGCCTGCCTGCCGAGGCCATCCGCGATCAGGCCCTCGCCGCCGCCGGCTTGCTCAATCCCACCATCGGTGGCCCCAGCGTCAAGCCCTACCAGCCCGCCGGCCTCTGGGAAGAGCAATCCATGCAGAACATGGATTACCAGCAGGACCACGGCGACGCGCTCTACCGCCGCTCGCTCTACATCTACTGGAAGCGCACCATCGCCCCGCCCATGATGACCAACTTCGACGCCCCCACGCGCGAGAGTTGCGTTGTCCGCGAGTCGCGCACCAACACGCCGCTGCAGGCGCTCAACCTCATGAACGATGTCACCTTCCTCGAAGCCGGCCGCCAGATCGGTCGTCGCATGCTCACCGAAGGCGGCAAGACCGACGACGATCGCATCCGCTACGGCATGAAGCTCCTGCTAGCCCGCGCGCCCAGCCCCCGCGAGCTCGACATCCTCAAGAGCAACCTCAACTACCACCGCGACTACTTCGCCACCAACGCGGGTCGCATCGATACCTATCTCGCCAAAGGCGAATCCCCGCGCGACACCCGCATCCCCGAGCGAGAGCAGGCCGCCTGGATGGCCCTCGCGAGCCTCATGCTCAACCTCGATCAGACGGTCACCAAGGACTAACCCCGATGCTGCACCCACTGCTCCAAACCCGGCGTCATTTCTTCCGCAAGTCCGCCACCGGCATCGGCCTCGCCGCGCTCTCCTCGCTGCTCGGCGCGGAAGATCAACCCCAGGTCCACCCGCGTCTGCCCGGCCTGCCCCACTTCGCCCCCCGCGCCAAAAACGTCATCCTCCTGTTCCAGCATGGCGCGCCCAGCCAGCTCGATCTCTTTGACTGGAAGCCCGGCCTCGCCAAACGCCGCGGCGAGAATCTCCCCGACTCGATCCGCCAGGGCCAACGCCTCACCGGCATGACCGCGTTTCAGGAGAGCTTCCCCACCGCGCCCACCATCTTCAACTTCGCCCAGCACGGCCAGAGTGGCGCCTGGTTCAGCGACCTCGTGCCCCACATGGCCAGTTGCGCCGACGATCTCTGCTTCGTCAAAAGCCTCAACACCGAAGCCATCAATCATGATCCCGCTGTGACGTTCTGCCAGACCGGCTTTCAACTCGCTGGCCGCCCCAGCTTCGGCGCTTGGGTCGCCTACGGCCTCGGTAGTGAGAATCAGAATCTCCCCGCCTACGTCGTCATGGTCAGCCAGGGCAGCGGCAACACGCAGGCCCTCGCCGATCGTGCCTTCGGCTCGGGCTTTCTGCCCACGCGTTTCTCGGGCGTCAAGTTCCGGGGCGGGGCAGACCCCGTCCTTTATCTCTCCGATCCCGAAGGCTACTCGCGCGATGCCCGTCGTCGTTATCTCGACGATCTCGCGCGCCTCAATCAGATCCAGCTCGACGACTATCAGGACCCCGAAATCGCCACCCGTATCGCCCAGTACGAGATGGCTTTCCGCATGCAGTCGAGCGTGCCCGAGCTTTCAGACTTGTCCAAAGAGCCCGAGTCCACCTTCGAGCTCTACGGCCCCGATGCCCGCAAGCCCGGCAGCTATGCCGCCAATTGCATCCTCGCCCGTCGCCTCGTCGAGCGTGGCGTCCGTTTCGTTCAGCTCTTCCACCGCGGTTGGGATCAGCACTCCAATTTGCCCAAAGAGATTCGCGCCCAGTGCAAGGAGACCGATCAGCCCTCAGCCGCCCTCGTCAAGGATCTCAAGCAGCGCGGTCTGCTCAAGGACACGGTCGTCATCTGGATGGGCGAGTTTGGCCGCACGGTTTACTCACAAGGCACGCTCACCGAGACCAATTACGGTCGCGACCATCACCCCCGTTGCTTCACTGCCTGGATGGCCGGCGGCGGCTTCAAGGGCGGCCTCACCTACGGCGAGACCGATGACTTCTCCTACAACATCACCGCCAATCCCGTCGATCTCCACGATCTCCACGCCACCATCCTCAATACGCTCGGCGTCGATCACACACGCCTCACGTTCAAGTTCCAGGGCCGCCACTATCGTTTGACCGACGTCAAAGGCCACGTCGTAAAGCCACTTCTGAGCTAGCGCCGCTTCACGCGCGCGAGCACTCGTTGCGCAATAAAGAACAGCCCCATAAATGACACCGCGATTGCGAGCGACCCAAGGCCCGCCGTCGCCCCAAACACTTCCGTCATCAGTCGCGCGTTGTAGCCGCTCTTTACCGCGAGCAAGCCCGTAAAGCCATTCACCGGCATCCCCATCATCATGCCGCCCGCGGCCGCCAGCATCAGCTTCGGCTCGTTCCAGTCAATGGTCTTCAGAATCGCCCCCGCCATCAGCCCCACCACCGCCAGAAACACCGGGTCCTGCAACTGCAAAAACGATCCCACCATCAACAGCGCGCCCCCCACGGGCGCCAGCAGCTTCACCGGCAGGTTCTCGCGCGTCGGCGCCACGGCGATCGCTGTCAGCACGGTCCACTTGCCACGCAAAAACACGTGGTCGGTAAACCAGTACATCAACTCCCAGCCTTTGGCCTCCGGCGGCTGCACCATAATCCGCCGCCCCACTTCAGTGGCGATCAGGGCTCCGAGGGCAAACCAGGCAAGGGCTCGCCAGTCGGGGCGGGGGACAGGCGTAACGGTTGTTTCTTCCAATACGTGAGGGACCTCCAGGCCCACTCCGCCGGGCCAAACCGGAAATACTTCAACCACAGCGGACTCAATATCAGGTTAATCGACCACATGCCCAAAACGACATAAAGCAGCTGATGTCTTTCAAGCGCGCCAAATTTCCCCAGCCCATAGCCGTTGAAGTACAACGACACCAGCACCGACGTCAGCAGATAATTCGTCAGTGCCATCTGCCCCACCTGCGATAACAACCACGTCAGCGGCTTGAGCCACCCCAGCTTGAACACCAGCATCCACACCGCCATGTGCGCGAGCCCAATCGTCAGTCGGCCATACTCATAGGTCGCCATCAGCCATGGCCGCGTCCACACATCCCAGCCCGCGTCCATCACCAGCTTCGTCATGTAAGCCACCGGTGGCACACCCAGCAGATACCCGCACCCCGCCAGCTTCAGATAGAACATCGTCGAGCGTTCCGCCGTCAGCACCCCCGCCTTGAACAGCGCCATACCGAGCAACATCGGAAACGCCACATCCCACAGCAAAAACTTGATCATCATCGTCGTCTGCATGCTGAACACATGCGGCGCCCGCCAGCCGATGTTGTCGCCATAACCCTTGCGCCGGTCGGCGATCTCTTCTTCGATGATCTTCTTGCGCTTTACCGGGTCCTCGTTATCGAGCAACTCCTGGTATTGCTCGGCCGCCTTCTTCTGTTTCTTCGTGCGCTTTGCTTCTTCGATCTTCTGCGCCGCGATGCCGTCCGTGCGCGTCTGGTATTGGCTGTAGATGTATCCCACCATCGACAGGTTGAGCAGCACAAACACCACGCCCGCCGTCAGCAGCAGTTTCTTCACCGACAGATTGCGAAACACAAACAGCCCCAGCCCTGTCATCCCGTACGGATACAGAATGTCGCCTTCCCAGATCAGATACCCGTGCAGCATGCCGATCACCACCAGCCACAGGTTGCGTCGCAGGTAAATGTCCGCCGTGGTAATGCCCGCCCCGCGCCGCTCGGCCCGCTCCGTCAGCAGGATCACGCCCGCGCCAAACAGCATCGAGAACAGGAATCGCATCTTGCCCTCAAAGAAAATCTGGTTCATCACCCAGTAAGCCAGATTGGCCCCGGTCGCCCCGCCCCATGCCGCCGGGTTCTCGTAAGCATTCGAGGGCAAACCGAAGTTCTGAATGTTCATCAGCAGAATGCCAAGCAAGGCGATACCCCGCAGCATGTCCACTGAACGAAGCCGTTCTTCCGTGGTAACGGGAGCGGTTTGTTCCATATGATGATGATAGGGTCAAATGGATATCTCTCGCGCCCAGTCCGTAATGCTCTGGATGATGTTCCTGCTCGCCACCAACACCGGTGTCGTGCTCACATTGCTTCGCGAACGCATCGCCTTCCGCCGCATCCGCGACGAGATTGCCGGCTTTCTTCCCGCCGGCTACGATCCCAAACGCCTCGATTACCCCTACATCTTCTCCTTCACCACGCCGCCGGCCTGGGCCCGCGCTCATCTGGCCCACGCCGAGAAGTTTCCCGATCACAAACTCCGCCAGGTCTGGGAGCGGTTTCTGCGCATTCGCAACGTTCTCATGCTGGGTGAAGTCGCCACCCTCTTGGCCTTCGTCGGCTGGATGCTTCTGAGTTAGACTGGTGAATTCGTAAAGTTCCTATGAAGCCTGTCGTCACCTTTGGTGAGATCATGTTGCGCCTTGCGCCCCCCGGTATGGAGCGCTTTCTGCAGTCGCCCCAGTTTGTTGCCACCTTTGGCGGTGGAGAAGCCAATGTCGCTGTCAGCGTCGCCGGCTTCGGCTGGCCCGCGCGCTACACCACGGTGCTGCCCGACAAGAACGCCATCACTGATGCCTTCCTCGGTGAGATGCGTCGCTTCAATGTCGACGTGAGCCACGTCGTCCGCGGCCCCGGTCGCTTTGGCATCTATTTCGTCGAGCCCGGCGCCAACCAGCGCGGCGCCAAGGTGCTCTATGATCGCGAAGGCTCCTCGATCGCCATCGCCAAGCCTGGCTCTGTTGACTTCGCCAAGGCCTTTGCCGGCGCCGGCTGGTTCCACATCACCGGCATCACGCCCGCCATCAGCGCCTCGGCCGCCGAGCTCGCTCTCGAGAGCGTCAAGGCCGCCAAGGCCGCCGGCCTCACCGTCAGCCTCGATCTCAACTTCCGTAAGAATCTCTGGAAGTACGGCAAGAAGGCCAGTGAAGTCATGCCCTCGCTCGTCGAGTACACCGACGTCATCATCGCCAACGAAGAAGACTGCCAGATGACTCTCGGCATCGAGAGCGAAGCCGACGTCCACTCCGGCAAGCTCGATCACGCCGCCTACGAAAAGCTGAGCAACAAAGTCCTCGCCGCTTACCCCAACGTCAAGACCATCGCCATCACCCTGCGCGAATCCTATTCGGCCTCGCACAACGGTTGGGCTGCCTGCCTCAATCAGGGCGGCAACTTCATGGTCAGCAAGCGCTACGACATCACACACATCGTCGATCGCGTCGGCGGTGGCGACAGCTTTGCCGGTGGCCTCATCTACGGCCTTCTTGCCCTCGACTCGCCCCAGGCGGCTCTCGAATTCGCCGTCGCGGCCAGTTGCCTCAAGCATTCGATCCCCGGCGACTTCAACCGCTTCAGCCGCGAAGAAGTCGAAGGTCTCGTCAAGGGCGGCGGTTCCGGTCGCGTCCAGCGCTAGCTAACCCTTTTCCCACGGAGCGCCGTTACAATAGAAGTTGTTTCTAACGATATGACTTCACGCCGTCACTTTATGCTCGCGGGACCGGCGTTGCTTAACGGCGCTCCTTTTTCTCAGGTGCTCGAGGCCGCTCAGGCGACAAAAACTCCCAACCTCTCCGTTTCCGTGAACGAGGTGATCGTGCCTGTCACGGTGACCGACGACAAAGGAAAGTTCGTCAGCGACTTGAAGCAATCCGACTTCAAGATCTTCGACGAAAACAAAGAACAGAAAATCACCTACTTCAATGCCGAGCGCGAACAGCCTGTCGTTGTGGGCTTCCTGCTCGACATGAGCAACCTCAATCGCCTGCACTGGAAAGTCTTCTCCGAAGCCGCCGAAGAGCTCGTCCTCGCCCTGCTCCCGCAGGAAGGCCCCAAGAAGTTCTCCGGCTACCTCATCACCTACTCCACCACGGCCGAAGTCAGCGTCGATACCGTCAACTCGCCCGACAAGATCCAGGAGAAGATCCGCAAGCTCAAGCCGGGCGGCGGCGCCGCGTTGTTTGACGCCCTCCACCTTGCCTGTACCAACCGCAAGCTCGTCCGCGGTGAGCCGATCGAGCCCCGCCGCGTCATCGTCATCATCGGCGATGGTCATGACTCGGCCTCCAAGAAGGGCATGGACGAAGTCCTCGAGCTCGCCCAGCGCAATCTCGTCACCATCTTCGGCATGAGCACGGTCGCCTTCGGCTTCCGCGCCGAGGGGGAGAAGAATCTCATGCGCCTTGCCGAGGAAACCGGCGGTCGCGTCGTCTTCCCGCTCGAAGGCCTTTACAAGGACGTCAGCGGTTACCTCTCCACGCCCTCTGACGAAGGCAACTACGCCCTCAAGGTCGGCACCGGCCAGTATGCTGCCGAGCTCGCCAAGGGCATGTTCAATGCCGTGGCCGCCATCCAGGGCGAGGTCACCACGCAGTACATCATTCGCTACGTCCCGGAATCGACCGATGAGCGCAAGGCATTCCGTCGCATCCGTGTCGAAGTCCCCCAGATTCCCGGTCTCAAGGTGCGATATCGTTCGGGATATTATCCGGCTAACCCCTAAAACCCTTCTCCCCCCTTTCCGATAAGGACGTCATGGCAACTTTCAGCATCCTCACCCTAGCCCTCCCGGGACGCGCTCCCGAGCCGGCCGGTGTGTTGCTGTTTGATGCCGAGAGTGGCCAGTTGGGCGTCAAGCTCCGCCGCGACTGGGATGACATCGCCGAGCCCGAAGACGCCGAGATCCTTTCCGGTATGGAGTCGCATCTCAAGCAGATTTCCACCGAGATGGGCGCCTCCCAGGCCCTCGAGTTTCTCGAGTCGAGCCTCGCCAATGTGCTCCAGCTCGGTGAGCGTAGCGAGGTCGGCTCCGGCGCGAACGACTTTACCCTCCACCAGCTCTATCGCGAGTACGTGCCCACCCCTGTGCGGCAATACGTCACGCATCTGCCGCGCTACGCGCTGCGCTCGGCCGCCGGCGGCTTTGGTGAACAAATCGCTAACCCCAACGAGGTCACCGATTGGGTCGAGGCCCCCGAGGGCCTGCGTCTCACGCGCGACATGTTTGTTTGCGAAGTCTACGGCCGCAGTATGGAGCCCCTCGTGCCTTCCGGCTCGCTCTGTGTCTTCCGCAAGTTTGGCGCCGGCTCCCGCGAGAACAAGCGCGTGCTCGTCGAAGACCGTCACGATCCTTCCGAGCGCTACACGCTCAAGGTCTACCACTCGCGTAAGGTCATGACCGACGAAGGCTGGGCCCACCAGTCGATCGAACTCTCCCCGCTCAATCCCGAGTTCCCTGTCCTCCATCTCGAGGCCGATCAGGATCGCTATTCGGTAGTAGCCGAGTTCGTAACGCTACTCTAAATTGCGCTCGTACCACCAGTCCGTCTGCGCGTCGTTGCCCACCATAAACACCTTCTCCCCCGTCTTCACAAAGCCCCACTTCTCATAGAACCGTTGCGCCCGGAAGTTCTTCTCCCACACCCCCAGGTACACGTGCCGGTAGCCCAGCTCCCGCGCGAGCCCGAGCGTCTCTTCCATCAGCTTGTGCGCCGCCCCCGTGCCAAACACCCGCGATAGCATGTAGAACCGCACCAGCTCCACGCTCGTCTCTGTTTCTCCCATCAGCCGGCTATACCCCGCCGCGCCCTGCTCATCCTCATAGATCAGAAATCGCGATCGCGGCTCGGCCAACTCGCCCGCCACCTTCTCAGGCGCATACGACGTGTCGAGAAACAGCTGCATATCCTCGTCCGAACACGTCCCGACAAACGTATCGAAAAACGTCTTCCGGCCCAATTCCACCAGCAGATCGCGGTCCGCGACGGTGGCTATTCGAGATGGCATAGCGGGTCCCCCAGAATCATGGATTGCCATGATAACGCGGGCAACGCCAGATAGAAGCTCTCGGCCAGATTCCTCCCACCCAGATACGCTGGCAGCAATACATCCGGCCTCACCGCCGCGCTCAGCTTCGGCTCATCCACATTGCCCGCAATCCCGCTCACCCCTTCCCACACATAGTCGAGAATCATCGACTGCGGGCTGCCGGCAAACCACGTCGCGCGATCCTTCCATGTCCCGAGCGTCCACTGGTATGGCGGCATGGCAAACGTCCGCGCGTTCGTCGAAACATATTCGGTCGCCACCGCGCCCGGTAGCCACTTCATCCCGCTCTTGCGCGACTTGCGTTCGCTGTCATTTGAGCCCCAGCTCGCATAACCAATCACGTCTTCAATCCCCTTGAGCACCGCCGTTGACGTATCCATCACCACCCGGTCCGCCGGTAGCAGAATGCCAGCCGTTCGCAGCCACGAGTTACCGTCATCATCGTTATCGGCCTTGAGATCGATCACCACCCGCCCCTGGTTGCGCGCCCCGCGACATCGCTCCACTGCCTTGCGGGCATCTTCAAAGCTGTAACCCGCCAGCCGCGTCACCAGATAGATTGGAAATGTCGGATGTCCAAACGGCGCGTCCTTCTGCTTGAAGAACGGGTTCACCACCGTCCATTTGTGATCCGTCTTCCGCCCGTGAATCTCGCTGTACAGCAACGCCAGTTCGCTGTCTACACTTGCTCCGTGGTTCTCGACGTCGCTCACGCGAATCGGCATGCCCTGTGTCAGCACGATGTAGTAGGTGCTCTCCACGCGCCGCCCCGCTGCAAGACACTTCGCGATGGGCCCCGCAATGGTTACTTCATATCCGCGCCGGTCAATCGTCTCTTCCGTCTTCGTGGTGATGTGGCAAATCTGCGAGGGCTCAAGCTGGTGCCAGTTTGCGTAAAACGCGCCCAGCCGGCGCGATAGCGGCGAGTTGTCATTGATCACCACCGCCACATGCGTCCGGTCGGTCGCGAGCAGAACCGCCCCCATAAACATTACACAGACAAAATTAATGGGGCCCATAATCAAATGCTATACTTATCAGTACCCCGTTCGTTCATGGATCTGGATCAACTTCACACGTTCCTCGAAATTGTCCGGCTCAAGAGTTTTTCCAAAGCCGCACAGACGTGTTTTCGTACGCAACCCGCAATCAGCGCCCAGGTCCGTCAACTGGAGCAGGAACTGAACGCTAACCTTTTCGAGCGTCTCGGTACCCGCATCGCTCTCACTCCCGCTGGCAAGATCTTCGCCGAGTACGCCGAGCAGATCCTCGATCTCCGTCGCCGCGCGCAGGAATCCATTCAGGAACTCGAACGCGTTCCCCGTGGTGAGCTCATCATCGCCGCCAACGAAGCCACCTGCATCTACGTCCTTCCCGAAGTCTTCAGCGAATACAAAAAGCAGTTTCCCAACGTCCAGCTCCACGTCGATCGCAGCTACGGCTCTCGCGTGCTCCAGGCCGTTCAGGACAACCTTGCCGATTTCGGCATCACCCAATTGCCCGTCGACGCCAAGAAGTGTCAGATCGTCAAGATCCACTCCGATGAGATCCGGGTCATTGTCCCCAAAGATCATCCGCTCGCCTCACGCCGTAACGTGATGGCGGCTGATATTGCGCCGTTCCCTCTCCTCCTCCCCAAGACGGGTACCACGCGCGCAAAACTAAACTCCTGGCTCGAACCGGTCGAAGAGCAACTACAGGTGTCAATGGAGCTCGATTCGACCGAGATGATCAAGCGCTTCGTCATGGCTGGGCTTGGCATCAGCTTCCTTGCGGCATCTCATTGCCGTGAAGAAGTAGAGCAGGGCAAGTTGGTTACTTTGTCACTGGGTCCGGAACCCATGATCCGCCGGTTGGGGTTGATTTATCGCAAGGACAAAGCTCTGAGCCGCGCGGCTCTCGGCTTCATCCAGGTCATCCTCGATCAGGCTGGTGAAGGCAGTACGGCTGTGAGTCTGGCTGGGGTAGGCGATTGACAACGATTAAGAAAACAACCGTATACATTGCGATGGGCGACAAGACGCAGGTCTTCCGCTCTCCTGAAGAAATTCCCGCTGCTTTGCGCAAGCAGCTTGTCGCCTCCACCCGCGGCATGAACAGCGCCACCATCCTCATTGCTGATCGCGGCGGCCGCGCCGAGATCCGCAAGATTCTGGATGGACAACCGAGCCCTCTCAAAAGCCGCCTCCGGGCGGATTTTTTGCGTCGTAGCATCGACGATCGCCCGGCGCAGGATCCTCTCCCGGTCGCTAATGCCGCCCCCCAACCCATGTCCATTCGCGACTGGAAGCTCCGCCACTGGGCCGAGTTGCTCTTGCCTGGCGCCGTCGGCATTGGCCTCTGGGTACTCTTTACCTGGAAGTAGATTTTCTCAGGATTCCCGCCGCCCGGGCGATAAGTCCAGTGTGACTTTCTTGCTGGCCAAACAACGCACATTACACGTTTTCAGCGATAACGGAAGATCCATCCCCGTGTCGCTCCGCGAGCGCGATGGCAACGTCGCCGTGTTTGAATCCGCCGAGCCCATCCCCGTTGGCGTCTTCGTCGAGTGGCCCGACCAGCCCGAACCTCACCTCGGACAAGTCCTTAATTGTCGCCCGTCCACTGGCCCTTCGGCCGATCTCAACCTCCTCGAAATCAGCGTCGAGTTCAAGCCCAACACCACCTCCTGATATCCTGCGAATTGCCCATGCAAGTCGCAATTTTTGGTGCCGCCGGCCAGCTCGGCGTCGAACTCGTTGATGTCTTCACCCGTCGTGGCCATCAGGTCCACAGCTTCGGTCGTGCCGATGTTGACATCACCGATACCCAACAGCTCGAGGCCCGCCTCGCTTCTCTTGATGTCGATCTCGTGGTGAATTCGGCCGCCTACAACAAGGTCGATGTCGCCGAGACCGAGCCCCAGGTCGCCTACGCCGTCAATGGCCTCGCCGTGCGCAATCTCGCCGTCGTCTGCCGCCAGCTTGACGCCAAGCTCGTTCACTTCTCCACCGACTATGTCTTCGACGGCACCGCCGGCCGCGCCTATCGCGAGGATGACCCCGTCCGCCCCATCAGCGCTTACGGCGTCTCCAAGCTCGCCGGTGAGTTCTACGCTCAGGCCTACTGCGATTCCGCGCTGGTTCTGCGCACCTCGGGCGTCTTCGGCCCCGGCGGCGTCCACACCGCGGGCGGCAACTTCATCGAGTCCATGCTCCGCCTCGCCTCCAAGGGCACACCACTCCGCATCGTCAACGACCACATCGCCTCGCCCACCTATGCCCCCGAGCTTGCTCGCGTCACCGCCGATCTGGTCGAGCGCAAAGAGTCTGGCGTCTTCCACGCCGGCGGTGGTCAAGCCATCTCCTGGTTCGATTACGCTCGCAAGATCTTCGAGCGCGCCGGGCTCAACCCCGAGCTCAAGCCCACCAACGAACGCGAATATCGCACTGCTGCGCGCCGGCCCAAGTTCTCGGCCCTCGAGAACGCCCGCCTCAATCGCACCGGCGTGCTGCCGTTCCCCTCGCTCGACGAGCAGATCGACCGCTACTTCTCAAAGCGCAAGCCCTAACTCGCCGCGTAATACCCGCGCCGCGCCTGCACCTTCAGGCTCGAATCTTTGGTCTTGATCTCCACGCGACGGAACGCTCCGTCGCGTTTGTCATTCATCGGCGAATACGACAGCGCATACTGGCTGCGCATCTCCTCCTGCAGTTGCTCAAACGCCCGCTCGAGCGCCCCGCGCTTGACCACCTCAATCACCCGCCCACCCGTGTCGCCCGACAGCCGCTTCAGCGCCCCTTCATCGCTGCCATACATAGGCTCGTAGTAGAAGAAGCTGTAGATCACCGCATCGGCCAGATGCGATTGCTTCAGTGCATCCGCCGCCTTGTAAAAGCTCCCCTGATCCGCCCCGTCAGTCAGCAGCACGATCACCTTGCGCCCCGCCTCGTTCTTCAGCTTCTCTTCCGCCGCCAGATACACCGCGTCGTACATTCTTGTCCCGCGCGGCGTCGTCGGCACTGGCCCCTGCGTCATCACCCGCGTCGGCCGTTGTCCCTCCACCTGGCTTAGGCTCCGCTCCAGCAGATTCACCGACGACGTCAGATCCTGCATCAGCTCAAGCTCGCTGCCAAACGTAATCAGAAACGCCAGATCCTTTGGCCGCAGCACCTTGCGGAAAAACTCACTCGCCGCCCTCTTGCCCGTGCCGATCACGTTGTACATCGACCCCGAGATGTCCACCAGCAATCCGATCGTCAGCGGCAGATCCGTGTCGCGCTGGAATCGCGTAATCTCCTGCTGCTTGCCATCCTCAAATACCGTAAAGTCATCCTTCGTCAGGTTGCCCACCAGGCCGCCCTGCTTGTTGCGCACGGTAAACGTAATGTTCACCAGCTGCACATCCACCCGGATCACCGGGTCCTGCGCCATCACCAGTGGGCTGGCCGCCAGGCCCGCCAGCAGGTTGCGTCGTGTGAAACTGTTAGGGTCTTTCATATGGAAGCTGCTCTCCGCCATCTCCGCCGGCGCGATCCGGTCCTCAAACAAATCATCGCGCAAGTTGGCCCTTACGCGATGGAATACCATCCGCCCACCTTCCATGCGCTCGTGCGTTCCATCACCTATCAGCAGTTGAGCGGCAAGGCGGCTTCTACCATCTTTGGACGCTTCGAGCAGCTCTGCGGGGTACGTCGCCTCACGCCCGCCGCCGTCCTCGCCGTCACGCCAGAACAGATGCGCGCCGCCGGCCTTTCCACCCAGAAAACCGCCTACATCCGCGACCTCGCCGACAAGACCGCGAGCGGTCAGGTCCGCTTCGGTCGCCATCGCAAGATGTCCGACGACGAGATCATCGCCGAGCTCACCCAGGTCAAAGGCATCGGCGTCTGGACCGTCCAGATGTTCCTCATGTTCGCCCTCGCCCGTCCCGACGTCTTCCCCGTCCTCGACCTCGGCGTCCGCAACGCCATGCTCAAGCTCTACCCCCTACCCGCCAATCCCAAGCCCGCCGACTTTGAGGCCATCGCCGACCTCTGGCGCCCCTACCGCAGCGTCGCCTCCTGGTACATGTGGCGTAGCCTCGAGCTTTGAGCCATTCCGCCCCGCGCTTTACGCGTGTTGGGTATGCCTGCTCTCGCTTGTGCCCCCTTGCTCATGTTGCTTGCCCAGGTGCCTGAGGACGCCGACGGCTGTAAGGACCCGCAATTGCTCACCCGCAAATCCGGCTGCATCATCGAGTCCTGCTCCCAGAAAGACTTCGACTCGCTTCCTATCCTCACCGGTCGCGAACAAACCCGTGACATCGAAGGCGCGACCCACGAGGTCCAATACCGCTGCGCCCCCACCACCAGTGGCCTTGCCATCGTCCGCAACGTCGCCACCGCGCTCCGCTCCGCCGGCTTCCAGCTCCTGTTTGAAGGCAAGGACGTCTATGACGAACACGCCATCTCCGGCCGCAAAGACAACGCCTGGCTCACCGTCCGCACCAACTCCGAGGGCCGCTATACCGTCTCCTCGGTCATCGGCCAGCAGCTCCGTCAGGAGCTCACCGCCCAATGGTCAAGCGAGCTGGCCGCCTCCGGCCGCGCCATCATCTATGGCATCGAGTTCGACACGGCCCTCGCCCGCCTGCGTGAGGAATCAACGCCCGTTCTTGAACAGGTGCTCGCTCTCCTCCGCGCCGACCCCGCCAGCCATTTCCGCATCGAAGGCCATACTGATGCCTCCGGCCCCGCCGCCATCAATCAAAAACTCTCCGCCGACCGTGCCGCGAGCGTCATGGCCTGGCTCATCGCCCGGGGCATCCCTGCAAGCCGTCTCACCCCCGTTGGCATGGGCAGCAGCAAGCCGCTCGAGCCCAACACCACCGCCGCCGGTCGCGCCCGCAATCGTCGCGTCGAGCTCGTCCGTGCTGATTAAAGGGATTCCCCCCGGCCTCAAATTCTGATTAGATATGGCGAGTGAAACGGTTCGCCCCACTCGTCCTGCTTGCCGGCGCGCTTGTCGCGCAAACGCCCGATGCGCAGTTCTTCGACACCGAGATTCGCCCCATCCTCCGTGCCAATTGCTGGGGCTGCCACAGCGAAGCCAACACCACCAGCGGCCTCAGCCTCCAGACGCGCGAGTCCATCCTCCGCGGCGGCAATCGCGGCCCCGGCATCGAGATCATTCTCAACGCCGCCCGCCACGTCGGCGATCTCAAGATGCCCCCCAACAAGAAGCTCGACCCCGCTCAGGTGGCCGCTCTTGAAAAGTGGGCCGCCGCCGGCTTGCCTGTCCCTGAAAATCTTGCCAGGTCCAAGCGCCCCGGCGCTCGCCACTGGGCCTTCCTCCCCATCACGCGCCCCACGCCTCCCGAGGTCAAATCCACCGCCTGGGTCCGCAATCCCATCGATCGCTTCATCCTGGCCCGCATCGAGGCAAACAATCTCACCCCCTCGCCCGAGGCCGATCGCATCACGCTGCTGCGCCGGCTCAGCCTCGATCTCACCGGCCTACCGCCCACGCCAGCCGAGCTCAAATCCTTCCTCGCCGACAAGACCCCTGACGCTTACGAAAAGCAGGTCGATCGCCTCCTCGCCTCGCCCCATTACGGCGAACGCTGGGGCCGCCACTGGCTCGACATTGCTCGCTATGCCGATTCCGACGGTTACACGATCGACGCCCCGCGCGACATCTGGATGTACCGCGACTGGGTGATCGAGGCCACCAACAAAGACATGCCCTTCGATCGCTTCGTCATCGAGCAGATGGCCGGCGATCTCCTCCCCAACGCCACCACGGCCCAGCTCATCGCCACCGGCTTCCACCGCAACACGCCCTCCAACTACGAAGGCGGCATCGACTTCGAGCAGTACCGCGTCGAAGCCGTTGCCGATCGCGTCGCCACCACCGGCGCCGCCTTCCTCGGCCTCACGCTCGGCTGCGCCCGTTGCCACGATCACAAATACGATCCCATCTCCCAGCGCGAGTACTACCAGCTCTTCGCCTTCTTCAACAATTCCGACGAGGTCGACAAAGAAGCCGACCGCAAGTTCTTCAACAAGCCCTTCCTCGAGCTCGGCAGCGACAAGGAGAAGGCCGACTTCGCCGAATGGCAGCAGAAGATCATCAACGCCGAAGAGCGCATGCGCAAGCGCCTCGAGACGTTCAACGGCGACCAGTCCAAAGACGAGCTCCTCGTCTCGATCGAAAAAGAGCTCCGCGATCTCCGCGCCAACAAGCCCAAGCTCCCGCGCACAATGATCATGCGCGATCTGCCCGCCCCTCGCCCCGCCTACATCCACCTCGGTGGGGACTTCACGCGTAAGGGCGCCCCGGTCACCGCCGGCGTCCCCAGCGTCTTCCCGCCCCTCGGCGAGGGCCCCCGGGATCGTCTCGCCCTCGCCAAATGGCTCATGCGCGAAGACCACCCGCTCACCTCTCGCGTCACCGTCAATCGCCTCTGGCAGAAATACTTCGGCCGCGGCATTGTCGACACCCAGGACGACTTCGGCTCCGTCGGCGACAAGCCCACCCACCCCGAGCTCCTCGACTGGCTCTCGAGCGAATTCATCGCCCGTGGCTGGAGCCAGAAATCGCTCCACCGCCTCATCGTCACCTCGGCCACCTACCGCCAGAGCTCCAACTCGAGCGGCATCGACCCCGAGAACAAATTCTTCACCCGCCAGAATCGCATCCGCCTCGACGCCGAGATCATCCGCGACGCCTCTCTCGTCGTCTCCGGTCTCTTTGCGCCCATCGTCGGCGGCCCCAGCGTCTACCCGCCCCAGCCCGCCGGCGTCTATCAGGTCACTCAGGTCCGCCGCGAATGGAAGACCTCCACCGGCCCCGATCGCTACCGCCGCGGCATGTACACGTTCTTCCAGCGCTCGGCTCCCCACCCGAGCCTCGTCGTCTTCGACGCCCCCGATTCCTCGGTTGCCTGCACGCGCCGCAATCGCTCCAACACGCCGCTACAGGCGCTCACCCAGCTCAACGACGAGGCCTCGAGCGAATTCGCCACCGCCCTCGCCAAACGCATGATCGCCGCCGGCGCAAGCGACACCGCTCGCCTCGCCGCCGGCTACGAGATCACTCTCGGCCGCGCCATCCGTCCCGACGAGCAGCAACGTCTGGTCCGCTTCATTGCTGTCCAGCGCGATTCCCAGCTCGACCCCTGGCCCGCCGTCGCCCGCGCCCTCATCAACCTCGACGAATTCCTCACACGCCCATGAACCCCGATCTTCTCCGCACCCGCCGCCACTTCCTCAAGGCCTCCAGCCTCTCCCTCGCCGCCAGCTATCTCCACGCGGCCACCACCGGGCGTCACCACGAGGCGAAGATCGATCACGTCATCTACCTCTTTCAGGCCGGCGGCCCCAGCCAGTTTGAGCTCTTCGACTACAAGCCCGCCCTCCAGCAGTACGACG
Organism: uncultured Bryobacter sp.; assembly: GCA_964494515.1. Lineage (GTDB taxonomy): Bacteria > Acidobacteriota > Terriglobia > Bryobacterales > Bryobacteraceae > Bryobacter. The sequence goes on along the minus strand of CAZBTA010000051.1, from coordinate 6,492 downwards.
CCAAAACCGCTCCTGAAGAACTCCTCAAAGGCAAGCGCTTCGCCTTCATGGACACCTTCGCCAAAGAGCCGCCCAAGATGCTCGGCACCCGCCGCCAGTTCAAGCAGTCGGGCAACGCCGGCATGTACTTCTCCGACCTCGTGCCCCACATCGCCGGCGTCGCCGACCAGCTCACGATGTTCCACGGCGTCTCCACCGACAACTTCAATCACGGCCCCGCCAAGCTCTTCATGAACACCGGCAGCGTCCGCGCCGGCCGGCCCAGCATCGGCTCCTGGGTCACCTACGGCCTCGGCAGCGAGTCCAAAGACCTCCCCGGCTTCGTCGTCCTCCAGTCCGGCCCGCGTGGCCCTCGCAGCGGCGCCCAGCTCTGGTCAAGCGGCTTTCTGCCCACCAGCTATCAGGGCGTCCCCTTCCGCTCCACAGGCGACCCCATCCTCAATCTCTCCACGCCCAAAGACGTCACCAGCGAACAGCAACGCCAGACCATCGAGCTCCTGCGCGATCTCAACGCCCTTGAGAAATCCCGCACCGGCGACGCCGAGATCGACACTCGCATCGCCCAGTACGAGATGGCCTTCCGCATGCAGACCTCCGGCCCCGAGCTCATCAACTTCGGTCAGGAATCCCAGGCCACCCTCGACATGTACGGCGCCAAACCCGGCGTCCCCGAACACGCCTTCGCCAACAACTGCCTCCTCGCCCGTCGCCTCGTCGAGCGCGGTGTCCGCTTCGTGCAGCTCTATCACACCGATTGGGATCACCACGACGATCTCACCAAGCCCCTCGAACAGGTCACCCGCGAAGTCGATCAGGCCTCAGCCGCGCTGATCAAGGACCTCAAGCAACGCGGTCTGCTCGATCGCACGCTCGTCATCTGGGGCGGGGAATTCGGCCGCACCCCCATGGGCGAAGTCCGCGAGAAAGGCAAGATCGGCCGCAATCACCACATCGACGCCTACACGCTCTTCATGGCTGGCGGCGGCCTCAAGCCCGGCGCGATCATCGGTGGCACCGACGATCTCGGCTTCTCCCCCTCCGGCTCACCCATGCACGTCCACGACATCCAGGCCACCCTGCTCCACCTGCTCGGCATCGATCACAAGAAGCTCACCTTCCGCTACCAGGGGCGCGATTTCCGCCTCACCGACGTCGCCGGCGAAGTGCTGCACAAAGCTCTCGCCTAAACTGAAGGTATATGTCACAAAAATCCTACTCGGCCCCGCCGCCGATGACGATCGACGTCGAAAAGTCCTACACGGCCACTTTCGACACCTCCAAGGGCAAGATCGTTGTCGAACTCAAGCCGAAGAACGCTCCCGTAACGGTCAACAACTTTGTCTTCCTCGCCAACGACGGCTTCTACAACGACACCGTCTTCCACCGCGTCATCAACGACTTCATGATTCAGGGCGGCGACCCCACCGCCACCGGTCGTGGCGGCCCCGGCTATCGCTTCAATGATGAGTTTCAGGGCAACAACTGGTTGCGCCACGAAGTGGGCAGCCTCTCGATGGCCAACGCCGGTCCCAACACCAACGGCAGCCAGTTCTTCATCACCCACATCAAGACCGATTGGCTCGACGGCAAGCACACGGTCTTCGGCAAGGTGCTCGAAGGCCAGGACGTCGTCAATGCCATCGCCGGTGGCGACAAGCTCAACTCGGTGACGATTACCGTCGCTTAGTGATGATGACCCGCTTGGGGATCACGGCCACGCACACGGTCATACATGTGCTTCTGGTTCGTGGTTCCCAGGCTCATGTTGTACAGGCTGTCGTGCCCCAGTCCTTCCCGCAGGTCTTCGAGAAACTGGTGCAGGTCCTTCAGTTGTTCGGCCAACGCCGGTTCCTTCACGCCTGACGGCGTCGTGAAGAACATCTGGTAGCCACCGTGCGTCAACTCGCCGATCTCGTGGCCCACCACAACCCCCGCCCGCTCGATCTCCACCTTCGCTCCCTGTTCCACCAGCACCGCGGCACACCCCCGGCGCATCACGGCTGCTTTCGCCCCGCCCTTCTTGCCCACAGACATGCCAGTCTGCTTCAGCTTTTCCAGACGATCGTCAAAAGTGAGTTCAATCGGTTTTTCCCGGCGGAAGAACATACTCTCAGTGTACCGTGAGGATATGAGTTTCCTCGACAACCTCGAGAACAACCTGAAGGCTCTCGAGTCTCGCGAAGAGAAAGACCCCGCAAAGCAGAAGGAGGAACTCGCACGTCGCGAAGCCGAGCGTGCCGCTGCTCTTGCCGCCGCCCCCGTCGCGGCCGCCCTCAAATCGGGCCCCTTTACCGAAAAGCTCCTTACCGCCTGCCGCCTCATCGGCCACCAGCAACGCACCATGGTCCGCTTCACCTGGCTTGAGTCCACGCTCCGCCTCGAAGCAAAAGAACGCCGCCTCGACCTCAAGCCCACGGCTCAGGGTGTCGAAGCGACGTTCTTTGTGGATAACGAACAGACGTCAACGCGCTTGTTGACGCTCGACGAAGAGGACCCCGAGGCCCTCGCTCGCCAGTGGCTGGGCTAGTGCTTCGGCGCTTCGGCCGGCTTGGCGTGTTCGCCAGCAGCGTGCCCCGCGGCGCCATGCCCTGCGGCCGGCTCGCTGTGGTGCGCTTCTTCGTGCAGCGCGTACTTCTGCGACGGGATCGTCGTGTAGATGTACAGAAACACGCTGGCGGCGAGCGTGATCATCGTCAGGGGCCCCAGCAGGAACTTCTTCTCGCGTTCCGTGTAGGCGTTCGAATTGTAAGAGGAAGTAGCTCCCATATTCCCAAGTTAAACTAAAAATGACCTCTCTGTGATCACCCTCCAGAATCAATTCGAGCAAAACTTCATCACGACCTCTGTCGACTACGTCTTCAATTGGGCGCGCAAGTCCGCCATTTGGCCTCTCAGCTTCGGCCTCGCCTGCTGCGCCATTGAGATGATCGCCAGCACCACCGGTCGTTTCGACATGGCCCGCTTCGGCGCTGAGGTCTTTCGTCCCTCCCCGCGCCAGGCCGATCTCATGATCGTCGCCGGCACCGTCAGCCTCAAGATGGCCCCCGTCATCAAGCGCATCTACGATCAGATGCCCGAGCCCAAATGGGTCATCTCGATGGGCGCCTGCTCAAGCGTCGGCGGCCCCTTCAATACCTATTCCGTCCTCCAGGGCATCGACAAGATCATCCCCGTCGACGTCTACATCACCGGCTGCCCCCCGCGGCCCGAGAATCTCTTCTACGGCCTGCTCAAGCTGCAGGACAAGATCGACCAGATGCACACCCTCACCCGCAAGCCCACTCGCGTTCGCCTCCACGAAAACATGCTTGCGGATTTCGAAAAACGCGTTAACCTGATCCAAATCGGATGATCCACGCCCCCACACTCAAGGAGCTTTCCGACGTCGAGCACGGCTTCGGCACCCGCGTGGAGGAAGCATGGCTGCCTGAAGAAGGCCACGCCTGGCTCAAACAGATTCACTCCGGCAAAGTCCTCCGCACCCGCGGCCCCGGCCTGCAGGGCGAAGCCGATGCCCTCGTCACCACCTCGCCCGAGCTCTGGGTCTCCATCAAGACCGCCGATTGCCTGCCCATTCTCCTGGCCGATCCCGCCGCCCGCGTCGTCGCTGCTGTCCACGCCGGCTGGCGTGGCACGGTCGAAGAGATCGCCGCCCGCACCGTCCGCGAGATGGTCATGCTCGGCGCTGAGCTCTCCTCCATCAAGGCCGCCATCGGCCCCGGCATCGGCTACTGCTGCTTCGAGGTCGGCCCCGAGGTCAGCCCCCATTTCGGCGCCGAGGGCAGAACCTGCGTCGATCTCGCCGCCGCCAATGAGCGTCAATTGCTCGATGCCGGCCTGATTCTTGATAACATTTGGGTTTCCAAACTTTGCACGAAATGCGAACCGGAGGGGTTCCATTCGTTCCGGCGCGACGGTGAACGCGCGGGCAGAATGTACAGCGCCATCCGGATCATTTGAGAGCAGGTCAAATGTCCGAACAAGTAACCGTATTGCTGCAGCAGTGGCGCGAAGGTGATGCCGCCGCCCTCGAAGTCTTGACGCCCATCGTCTACGATGAGCTCCGCCGCCTCGCCTCGAGCTACCTCCGCCGCGAACGCGCCAATCACACGCTCCAGGCCACCGCTCTCCTCCACGAAGCCTACGTCAAGCTCGCCAACCAGTCCAACCAGGATTGGAAGAATCGCGCCCACTTCTTCGGCGTCGCCGCCCACCTCATGCGCCAGATTCTCGTCGATCACGCCCGCGGTAAAAATCGCGTGAAGCGCGGCGGTGGCATCGCCAACGTCCAGATCAACGAGGCCATCGATGCCGCCGATGACCGTCCCGAAATCCTCGTCCACCTCGACGACGCTTTGAACGAGCTCGCCAAATTCGACGAACGCAAGGCCAAGGTCATCGAGATGCGTTTCTTCGCCGGCATGAGCATTGAAGAAACCGCCGAAGCCCTCTCCATCAGCGTCGCCACTGTCGGTCGCGAACAACGCATGGCCGAAGCCTGGCTCGGCCGCTACATGAACCCCGACCACAAAGCTTGACCATGTTCACCCGCCTCGGCAATTACCGTCTGCTCGACCAGATCGGCGAAGGCGGCATGGGCACCGTCTACAAGGCCGAGCGCGACGATGGCAGCTTCGAACAACGCGTCGCCATCAAGCTCCTCCGCCCCGGCATCACCGACGTCGATCGCTTCGACGCCGAACGTCGCGTCCTCGCCCAACTGCGTCACCCCTACATCGCCAGCCTCGTCGACGGCGGCTCCGTCGACGGCATCCCCTACATCGTGATGGAACTCGTCGATGGCGTCCCCATCGATCAGTACATCCGCAATCACGCGCTCAATCAGCGCGAGCGCCTCGAGCTCTTCATCCTCGTCTGCCAGGCCGTCCAGCACGCCCACGCCTCCCTCATCGTTCACCGCGATCTCAAGCCCGCCAACATCCTCGTCACCTCCGAGGGCATCCCCAAGCTCCTCGATTTCGGCATCGCCCGTCGCGATGGCTCCAAGTCCACCATGCTCGCCCCGCTCACCCCGCGCTACGCGAGCCCCGAGCATTACACCGGCGGCATCATCACCACCGCCTCCGACGTCTATTCGCTCGGCGTCCTGCTCAAAGAGCTGCTCGAAGACACCCCCCTCGATCTCGACCTCACCAACGTCCTCGCCATGGCCACCCGCCAGGAGCCCGAGCGCCGCTACGGCTCCGTCGCCCAGTTTGGTGAAGACCTCCGCCGCTATCTCGACGGCATGATGGTCATCGCCCGGCCCGATACGCTCTTCTACCGCTGGTCCAAGTTCTCGCGCCGCAACAAGCTCCCCATCGCCCTCGGCATCATCCTCACCATCTCCGTCATCGCCAGTGGCTTCTTCTTCTACCGCGAGGGCCGCCGCGCCCAGCGCCGCTTCGACGAAGTCCACAGCCTGCTCAACAGCGTTCTCACCGAGATCGACTCCGAGGCCGCCAATCTCGTCGGCTCCGCCAAGGTCCGCGGCATGATGGTCGCCAAGGCGCTCAACTACCTCAATCGCCTTGCTGAAGAATCAGGCGGCGACCGCAAGCTCCTCGCCGAGCTCGCCTACGCCTATCACAAGGTCGGCGACATCCAGGGCCATCGCCGCTTCCAGAATCTCGGCAAGTACAACGAGTCCCTCGAGAGCCATCTCAAAGGCATCCGCATCGAAGAGCGCCTCATCAAGGACGACCCCGATAATCCCCACCTCCGCAACCAGCTCGCCTGGGGCTACGCCCACGCCGCCGAGCTCTATTCGCTCCGTGGCGATTCCGAGAAGGCCATGTCCTATGCCGCCCTCGCCCAGCCACTGGCCAACCCGAAGGACCCCGCCCTCTTCGTCGACGCCCTCATCGCCATCTCGCGTGTCTTCCACTTCGATGGCCAGCTCGATCGCGCCCTCAAGATGCTCGAGAGCGCCCTTCCCGTCTCGCTTGAAGTCGGCGGCCCTATGCGCCGCGTCACGGTTCTCAAGTGGGCCAACGAAGAGGCCTCCTATCTCGGCCTCACGCCTCTCGCCCTGCGCTACGCCGACGAGGCCATCGCCCTAACCAATCAGGTCAAGCTCCAGGGCAACGATCTCCTGCGCAACGTCATCGCCCGTCGCGATCGTGCTGTCGCCCTCTCCCAGGCCGCCAACCCCAGCGAAGAACGCCACTGCGATGCCGTCCCCGACATGCAGTTCGCCGCCGAGCAGCAAACCATCGTCCACAATCAGGACCCCAAATCCATCAACCGCCTCATCCAGGCCGTCACCGCCTGGCAGATGCTCTCCGCCTCCCAGGCCCTCTGTGGCCAGCAGGAAGCGATCGCCTCGGCCCGGCGCGCCATCGAGATCTATAACGCCGACAAGAAACGCGTCAATCCTGATCTCGACTGGCATCTCGCCTTCGCCCACTTCACCCTCAAGCAATACCGCGAGGCCGAGCAGGTGCTCAGTTCCGTCAAGGTCGTCGAGCCCGCCATCCTCGAGCTTCAGGC
>CAZBTA010000050.1:9938-26046 GCA_964494515.1 uncultured Bryobacter sp. | reverse complement strand
GGTGGCCTGCACCCGCTTCAGCTTGGCGTGAATGTCCATCATGTTCACACCCGGCGAGTCATCGAGAAACAGCGGTGCTTCAGCCAGATCTTCGGCCGCCTGTGCCAATTGCCGCCGCTCATCTTCATTCAGGAATCCGGTGCGGAACCGGTGCTGGTCCACTCGCCCGGCCGCGCAAATCATACGTGTGAGCAAGCTCTCTTTCGACATTTCGAGAGAGAAAACAGCCACGGGCTTGTTCACGCGCGGGCTGCACACATGCGACGCAATATTGAGCGCAAACGCCGTCTTGCCCATGGCGGGACGCGCGGCAAGAATGATCAGTTCGCCTTCGCGAAAACCACCGGTCATTTCATCGAGCTTCATGAAACCGGTCGAAACACCCTTGATGCGGCTCGACGGATCGAGAAAGCTGTCGAGGCCAATCTCGTCGATGATCTCGCGCGGCGTCGAAAGGGTGTTCTTCGCCTTTGCCGTGCCGATGTTGAGAAACGAATCTTCCGCTTCGGCAAGGATCTGATCCGCCTGATCGACGCCGAGAAACGCCTTGTCCATCACGCTCTGCGCCGTGAAGATCACCTTGCGCAGTGTGGACTTCTCTTTGACGATGTTGACGTAGCCAAAGACGTTGAGCGCCTGCGGCAGCCCTTCGTCGAGGCTCATCAGATAGCTCAGGCCACCGGCGCTTTCAAGCTCCGAGTGGCGCATCAGCTCATTGGCCACGAGCACGCGATCAATGCGATCGCCACGCTCGGCCAGATCATTCATGCGCTGGTAAATGCGTCGATGCGCCTCGAGGCTAAAGTCCTCGGCCGTCAACTCACCAGCCACCATCGGGAAGCATTCCGGGTCCACCAGGACCGCGCCAAGAGCTAACCGCTCCGCTTCCAGATTGGCTGGTAGGCCCTTCTGAAATGCGATGTCTTGTGCGTTCGTTGCCACAGTATTAGTATGTCCCCGAGGTGGCTGTGGATGCGTTGTGAAAATCCTGTGATTTTCCTGTGCATCCGCCTACTTGATTGAGATGCTGTGCGTCTCGAGCGTAATGCCGAGTGCCTGCTCCAGCCGCGCGATTGCCTTGTTGTAATCGAGCCGCGCCACCAGGCCACGCCGTTGCGAATCGGCATATTCGTTTTGGCGTGTCAGCACGAGAAAATTCGTGCTCTCGCCGGTCTCGAACAACCGCTGCTCGCTATCCAGCTTCTCTTTGGCCGATTGGACACTTGCGTCAGCCGCGACGATTCGCTGTTCAGCAGTGCGCAGCGCTTGCAATGCATTGCGAACTTCCGCTTCGATCTGCTGCTCGGTACGCGCGCGCTGCAACTGCAAATTGCGCTCATTGATCTTGGTCTGCGCCAGACCTTCCTTTGCCGTGCGATTGCGCGCCGTCCAGTCGATCTGCAGGCCTGCCTGCCAGCTCGAATAATCCTGACCGAACAGGTTGCTCAGATTTCTGCCATAACCGCCCACAAAGTTCGGCGGCACGATCGCGCCGGCACTACCCGGAAAGAAGGGGTTGGGCGCTGTATTGCGCTCACCCGCAAGGCCCGCCATCGTATAGCCGGCCACCAGGTTCGCGCCGGGCAAAGTTTGATTGCGCGCCAGTTCTTTCTGAAACTCGTTCGACTCAAGGCGCAGTTTCAGGTTCTTCAACTCAGGTCGTTTTCCGAGCGCCGTCTGGATGGACGCCCGCAGGTCATCCACCGGGGGAGGCGGCACACTGCGCGTCTCCACCGGCAAAAGCTCGTCATCCCACACCGACTGATCACGCCCACCAGCCAGCAATGACTTCAGATTGTTCTCAATCTCGGTCAACAAGCCCACGCTGGAATAATAGGTATCCTGCCGGCGTTCCAACTCGGCCTTGGCCGCGGACAGCTCAACAGGTGCGAGAGTACCGGCATCGATCTGGCGCTTCGAACGCTCATACTGATCCTGCGCCAGATCCACACTCTGCTTCTTCACATCGATATCCTGCCGCGCCGCAACGAGATCCCAATACGCTTGAGTGACCAGCGTCACCACCGAGATCACGCGGGTCTCGTAATCGGCTTCGCTAATGTCGATCTGCTTGCGCCGCACCCGAATCTGATTGCGCTCGTTGTCGATCTTGCGCCCACGCAACAGCGGCTGCGTCAGCGTCACGCCAAGCGTCGACTGCAGAAACGGCGTCAACCCGGTAAACGGATTCGAAGTGCTAATGCGCGAGTTGTTAAACGCCACATCGAGCTTGCTGCCCTGCCACGGCGAGCGCTGCGTCAAGGAGAAGTTGTTTGAGAAGTTGCGGTCCACCAGCCGGCCATCAGCCGCCTGCAGAGGGCTAGAGGTCGGCGTCACGTTGTAAGCCATGTTGGGGCGATACCCAAGCACGGGGTCCCAAGTGCCAAACGTCTGCAGATACTGGCTGCGCGCGAGCACGGTGTTGTTCTTTTCGATCTGCAGGTCGAGGTTGTTGGCAATCGCCATCTCGATCGCATCCTTGAGCATGATCCGCTTGACCGAACCGCTCACGCCCACCCGCTTGGCCTCCTGCGCCTGCGCCGCCGGCACCAGCAACACAAACACCATGACAAAGCTCAGCAGCCCTGCCAGCGCCTCGCGCATGCCACGCCGCGTCACACGGCGAATCAGCTTGGAGGCAATGCCCTTCATGTCGTCAAACAGCGAATACGCCACCGGCGTCACCAGCAAGCTCAACAACAAACACATCGTCTGGCCACCGATCACGACGATCGCCACCGTACGACGCGAACCCGCGCCGGCGCCAGTGCCCAGCGCCAGCGGAATCATGCCCGCCACCAGCGCCGCCGTCGTCATCAGAATCGGACGCAGTCGATCCTCACAACCTTGCAGGATCGCCGTCAGCCGGTCATGCCCCTCGGCTCGCAGGCGCTTGATGTGATCCACCTGCAGAATCGAGTTCTTCTTCACAATGCCGAACAGCACGAGAATACCCACCGACGTGTAGATGATGTTGTAATTCTCACCGGCAATCTTCAGGCTCAACAGCGCGAACGGTACGCTCAGCGGCAAGCTGAGCAGGATCGTCACCGGGTCGATAAAGCTCTCAAACTGCGCCGCCAGAATCATGTACATGAACGCGAAGCACAGTACAAACGCGGCCACAAAGTTCACCGCCGCCTTGCCGAATTCCTTCGACCGGCCCACGGTGCCCGTCGCATACTGCGGCGGCATATTGAGCCCGGCCACGATCTTCTGCGTCGCATCAATCGCCTCCGACAGCGAGCCGCCTTTGGCGATGTTCGCCTGGATCAGAATCTGCCGCTGCCGGTTGTAGCGGTCGATCGCTGTGGGGCCAGTCGCCGGCACAAGGCTTGCCACGTTCGACACCGGCACGTTGCCCAGCGTCGTCGAAGGGACAAACAGGCGATTCAGCGCCTGCGGCGAAGTGCGGAACTGCTTGTCCACGCGCAACTGCACGTCGTAGCGGTCGTCGCCTTCGCGATACGTCGTCACCTGGTCATCACCGGCCACGAGCGTCCGTAGTGCCGTCGCAATGCTGTTCACACTCACGTTCAGATCAGCGGCCTTGTCGCGATTGATCTCCACGCGCAACTCCGGCTTGCCCGGCTCATAGGACGAATCAATATCGGCCACACCAGGCACCTGCCGCAGCCCCTCCATAATCTTGCGTGAATACGTCTCAAGCTGCGCCAGATCGGGCCCCTGAATGTAGTACTGATAGTCGCGATCGCTCGCGCCACCCGAAATCAGGGCCGGCAACTGCACGCCAATGATCAGTTCCTTCGGCAGCTTCTTGACGATGTCGCGCGACATTTCCATCAACTGCTGCTGCGTGTATGAGCGCTCTTCCGGCTGCACCAGTTGCACGATGATGCTGCCGCGGTCAACACGCTTCTGGATGTCCGCGCCAATCGTCGTCAAAAGATACTTGAGGCCCGGCAACTTCTTCAGCTCGCCCTCGAGCATGTCCATGGCCTTCGTCGTGCCTTCAAGCGACGAGCCCGGCGGCGTGCGCAGCGTTACTTCGAAGTAGCTCTGGTCGTCGACGGGCAGAAAGTCCTTACCCATGCTCATGAACAGCGGCCCCGAACTGTAGGTCACCGCGAGCGAGATCACCACGATCACCCAGCGGTGATTCATGCTCCAGCGCAACAGCCCCATGTAGGGATTGGCAACAACCTTGAAGAGCAGGCCTTCCTTCGTGTTGCTGTGGCCACCCTTTGGCGGCGACTTCAGAAAGCGCGCCGATAGCGCCGGCGTCAGCGTAAAGCTCACCAGCAAGCTCACCATGATCGCGAACGCCGCCGTAAAGCCAAAGCTCGACATAAACCGCCCCACGATACCGCTCATCAACGCCACCGGCATGAACACTACCGCGAGGCTCAATGTTGTCGCCAGCACGGCAAGACCAATCTCGCGCGTACCCTCGATCGCTGCCTGCACAGGGTCCATACCCTTTTCTTCCTGGAAGCGGAAAATGTTCTCGAGCACCACGATCGCGTCGTCGATCACGATACCCACCATCAGCACCAGCGCCAGCATCGAGATCTGGTTCAGCGTAAAGCCCATCACTTCCATCAACGTGTAGGTGGATATGATCGACGTCGGAATGGCGATCGCCGCAATCAACGTCGCGCGCCAGCTGCGGATGAACACCAGCACGATGATCGCCGCAAAGATACCGCCTTCGATCAAGTGCGCCTGCACTGCCTCAAACGCGCCCCGGATAAAGAAGCTCTGATCGCGCGAATAGTCCACCTTGAGATCCTTCGGGATCAAGCCATCCTTCTGCAGCGTCTCGATCTTGTCCTTCACCACGGCGATGACATCGAGCGAGTTCGTCCCCGCCTGCTTGCGCACTTCCATCACCACAGCCGGCACGCCATTGATGCGCGCCAGCGAGCGCGGTTCCACCACGCCATCCTCGACATAGCCCACATCGCGAATGTGAATCGGCGCGCCGTTCGAAGTCCCGATCGTGATGTTGGCAAAGTCCGCCGGCTTCAACAGCCGGCCCAGCGTACGCAGGCTCACCTCACGCGCGCCCTGATCGAGACGCCCACCCGGGATCTCAACGTTCTGCGACACCAGCGCCGCGCGGATCTGGTCGACGTTCAGGTTATACGAGTACAGCTTCTCGCCATCAAGCACCACCTGCACCTGCCGCGTACGATCACCGATAAAGCGCACATCGCCCACGCCGTTCAGGCTCTCGATGTTCTTCTTGATCAGGTCTTCCACCAGCTTGGTCGTCTCGCGAATGTCACGTGGCGAGCTGACAACAATACTGATAATCGGCGAGGCGTCGGTGGCCACCTTCTGGATCACCGGCTGCTTGGCGTCCTTCGGCAGCTGGTTCAACACCTGGTTCACCTTGTCGCGCACTTCCTGCGCCGCCACGTCGCCGTCCTTGTCGAGGCTGAACTGGATCGACACGATCGAGTTGCCTTCCGTCGAGCTCGAGCGCAATTCATCAATGCCCGAGATCGTGTTCACTGCTTCTTCAATGCGCTTGCTGACCTGCGACTCCACTTCTTCCGGCGCCGCCCCCGGCAGCACCGTTGTGATCGTTACAAACGGGAATTCCACCTTCGGGAAAAAGTCCACGCCCAGCCGGCGATAACTGTCGAGCCCCAGCACGACGAGCGCCATGATCAGCATCGTGGCGAACACCGGCCGCTTGATACAAATTTCTGCCAGTTTCTGCATGATGCGCTCCTAGAGAGTCTTCACCTTGGCGCCGTTAACGAGGTTCAGCAGATTGCTTACCGCGATCGCTTCGCCCGCCTGAATCGTACCGGCCGGCGCCTCCGTGTAGCCATCCACCTCAAGCCCCGGGGGCACCTTCACTTCGACGGCCTTGCCCTGGCGGATCACGAACACCTTGTTCAGCCCCGCCACGCTGTAAATCGCGTTGCGCGGCACCATCACCACCGCGTCGGCCTTGCGCGTCACCAGCTTCACCTGCACAAAGCTGCCCGGCCGCAGACGGCTATCCGTCACGCTGATCTTCGACTCGGCCATCAGCGTCCGGTTCTTGGCGTCAAAGCTTGGGTTCAACTTCTGGATCGTCGCCTGAAATTCCTTGCCCGGCGCCGCATCCGTCGTGAACGTCACCACGCTGCCCGGCCCCACCAGCGCCGAATAATTCTCCGGCACCTCCACCCGCAACCGCAGCGGACTCGTCTTCACCAGCGTCGCCACGGTCGTGTTGTCCTTGATGTACTGCCCGGGGCTGATCTGCTTGGCGCTGATGCCGCCGTCAAACGGCGCCCGGATCACGGTATCGCTCAGCTTTTTGGTCGCCAATTCGAGATCGGCCCGCGAGGCGCGCAACTGCGCGATCAGGCCGTTCATTTCATCCCGTGCCGCATCGATCAGCGCCTGCCGCGCCTCAAGTGTCTTCTGCAATTCGTTGGCCCGCTCCCGCGAGATGTCGCCGCTCTGCACCAGCTTGGCTGCCGACTCATACTTCGACTTCGCATCGGCGTAGTTCGCCTCGGCCTGACGGATCGCCGCCGTCGTGCTCGGGTAGGGCGCATCGGGGCTCTTCATGCCCAACCGCGCGGCCAGTTGGCCGACATTGGCGCGTGCCCGCTCCAGCTGGTACTCATACTCGCGCTTGTCGAGCTCGGCAATGATGTCGCCCTTCTTCACCAGCTGCCCAAAGTCTGTTCGGAACGCCGCCACTCGTCCAGCAATCTCAAAGCTCAGGTTCACCGTTTCGTCCGCCTCAAGGGAACCCGTCACGTCCACCGACTTATCCACGGTGCGCGCCACGGCCGGCTGTACCTTCACGGAAATCTCCACCGGAGCGGTCTCCTGTGTCTTCACCGCTTCCTGCTTTTTCGCGCAGCCCGTCAACACGGCCAGCACCATTACGAGATTAAAAATTGCTTTCATTAGTCTGCCTTCCGGATTCCCTTCAAAAAAAGCTGTACCGTCAGATTCACCATTTCCTGTCGATCGATCGCACTGAAGATCGACGAGCGGAACAAAATCGTGGCCATGCAATACTGGCCGATCATGCCGCAAAATGCCGTTGCGGCCCCCAGCGGATTCACATTCTGGAACGCACCCTGTTCCACCCGCTTCCCGATATAGCCCACAATGACGTCGATAAACGGCCTTGCCTGCTTATCGTGCAATTCCTCCATAAGTTCATGCCCTTCGAGATTGGCGAAGAGCTTGAGCCGGATCGCCTCCGGACGGGTCTCGTGCCACCGGATCATTCCATTGGCCAGCCCCGTGAAGAAAAACTCATCATCGCTGCTTTCGGCGAGCTTCTCGAGACCCTCGAGTTCCGACTCATAATGCTCGTCGCGCGAGGCCTCAATGATTGCGGTGTAAAGGTCGCGCTTACTCGGAAAGTGTTGATATAAAACGGGTTCGCTCACCCCGACTTCCGCCGCCAACTCGCGCGTGGTCACCCCCCGAAATCCTCGTTCGGCAAACAGTTGTACTGCAGATTTCAGAATTGCGGACCGCCGGTCCTGACTACTCAGTCTCGTCGAAACAGCCATAAGCTAGCACCTACTAGGTTAGTAGACACTAATCACGAGAAGCAAGATTCAAAAAGTGCTGATCCGGCGTTCGAATTTGCAGTCCTTTTGCGGGCAGCGCGCCCATTTCACTCCCCGCAGCTCCCGCTCCACCAGGTACGGACTCGAGCACTCCGGACACCGCTGCTCCACCACCGGATATGTGGAACTGAAATTGCATCTCGGGAAGCGGGAACACCCAAAGAACGACTTCCCCCCGCGTGACCGTCGCTCGACAATTTCACCGTCCGGGCAGATGGGGCATTTTGTGGGGTCAGCGGACATGTTCAGATTCCGTTGTACACTTTTCGGTAGCCGGATGGATGCGGAAGTCTTCTACTGGGGTACCCGAACGGCAAACTTTTAGGAACGGTCAGAATTGCGAATGGCATCGAAGTCACTGGTCATTGTCGAATCGCCGACAAAGGCAAAAACCATCACGAAATTCCTCGGTAAGGATTTCGTGGTCCGCGCGTCGATGGGGCACGTGCGAGATCTCCCGGAGAATGCCTCCGAGGTACCGGCAAAGCTCAAGAAGGAACCCTGGGCTCGCCTTGGCGTCAACATCGGTCAAGACTTTGAGCCTATCTACGTCGTCCCCAAGAACAAAAAAGATCAGGTTAAGGAACTTCAGGATCTCCTGAAGAGCTCCGACACCTTATATCTCGCAACTGACGAAGACCGCGAAGGAGAATCGATTTCCTGGCACTTGCGTGAAGTGCTGAAGCCGAAGATTCCGACGCGGCGCCTCGTTTTCCACGAAATCACCAAGGACGCCATTCTCCACTCGCTCGAGAACGCTCGTGAGATCGACGAGGACCTCGTCCGCGCGCAGGAAACGCGCCGCATCATCGACCGCCTGTTCGGCTACGAAGTCAGCCCGCTGCTGTGGAAGAAGATGTCGCCCGGCCTCAGCGCCGGTCGCGTCCAATCCGTGGCCGTCCGCCTGCTTGTCGAACGCGAACGCGCTCGCATCCGCTTCCGTTCGGCCGATTACTGGTCGGTCCGCGCCCGTCTTTCCAAGCCCGGCGCCGAGCCCGCCTTTGACGCCGACCTGCTGCAGTTGGCCGGCAAGCGCGTCGCCACCAGCAAGGATTTCAACCCCGACACCGGCAAGCTCGACGACACCTCGCTCGTCCTGCTCGACAAGGCCGGCGCCGAACGCATCGTTGGCCTGCTCAACAAGGGCCCCGTCAGCGTGCGCAGTGTCGAAGAAAAACCCTTCGTCCAGCGCCCCGCCGCCCCGTTCGTCACCTCGACGCTGCAGATGGAGTCCAACTCCAAGCTCCGCTACTCGGCCAAGCGCACCATGCAGGTCGCCCAGCAGCTTTACGAAAACGGCTACATCACCTACATGCGTACCGACTCGACCTCGCTGTCGGAAGAAGCCATCCGCGCTGCCCGCCACCTGATCGAATCCGAGTACGGCAAGGAATATCTGTCACCCTCCGTCCGCACCTATGAGACGAAGGTCAAGAACGCCCAGGAAGCCCACGAAGCCATCCGCCCCGCTGGCGATCGCTTCACCTCCCCGGATGTCGTTCTCGCCGCCCTCGGGCAGGAAGCCTTCCGCCTCTATGACCTTATTTATAAGCGCACCGTAGCCTGCCAGATGGCTGATGCTCGCGGTACCAACACCACCGTCCTGATCGACGTCGACAACGCCACCTTCCGGTCTTCGGGCAAGACGATTGCCTTCGCTGGCTTCCTCAAGGCTTACGAGGAAGAAGTGGACGAAGACGCCCAGACCGACCAGCAGGATCGCGTACTGCCCAAGCTCGCATCTGGCGACGCGCTCTCGACGCTCAAAGCCGAGCCGCTCGAGCGCTCCACCCAGCCGCCCAACCGCTACACGGAAGGCTCGCTCATCAAGGAACTCGAAAAGCTGGGCATCGGCCGGCCCTCCACCTGGGCCTCGATCGTCGAGCTCGTGCTCAACCGCAGCTACGCCTTCAAGAAGGGTACGGCCCTGGTGCCCACCTTCACCGCGATGGGCGTCATCGGCCTGCTCGAGCAGCACTTCACCAACTTCCTCGACTACAAGTACACCGCCTCGCTCGAAGACGACCTCGACGCCATCTCGCGCGGCGAAGAGAAGTCCACGCAATATCTCAGCAAGTTCTACTTCGGCGACGGTCTGCCCGGTCTCAAGGACCTCGTCTCGACCGGCGAAAAGGAAATCGACCCGCGCATCATCAACGGCCTCCCGCTCGGCGAGTGGGAAGGCAAGAAGATCGAAGTCCGCATCGGTCGCTACGGCCCCTTCATTAGCGATAGCGAGCGTCGCGCCAGTGTGCCCGACGAAATGCCGCCCGACGAGCTCACGCTGCCCAAGGCCCTCGAGATGCTCGAGAACGCGAGCAAAGAGCCCGAAAGTCTCGGGCTCCACCCCGAGTTCGGCATGCCCGTTTATCTCAAGGTGGGCCGCTACGGCCCCTACGTCCAACTCGGCGACGGCCGCGACGGCAACAAGCCCAAGATGGCTTCGCTCGTCCAGGGCACCGAGCTCAAGGACGTCGACCTCGAGCACGCCTGCAAATTGCTCGCGCTGCCGCGTACGCTCGGCATGCATCCGGAATCGGGCGAAAAGGTCATCGCCGCCAATGGTCGCTTCGGCCCCTACGTCCAGTCGGGTTCTGAAACGCGCAGCCTCCCGGCCGATCTCTCGCCGATCAATGTCACTCTCGAGCAGGCTCTCGAGCTGATCGCCCAGCCCAAGGCCCGCGGCCGTGGCGGCGCCAGCCGTGGCCAGACCGCACTCAAGGATTTCGGCGTCAACCCGGCCAACAACAAGGCCGTCAAGCTGCTCAGCGGCCGCTATGGCGCCTATGTCACCGATGGCGAGGTCAACGCCACCATCCCGCGCGGCACCGATCCGATGCAGCTGAGCAACGAGCAGGCCTATGAGCTGCTCGCGGCCCGCGCCCAGCAGATCGCCGACGCCGGCGGCCCCGAGGCAGCCAAGAAGGCCGCCAAGTCCCGCCGCGCCACCGCCAAAAAGTCCGCCAAGAAGAAGGCCGCCACCACCGAGACCGAAGAAGAAGTCGAAGTCTAGGCTCAAACCGAATCAAGGCGAAGCGCCGCACGTGGCTAAGCCACTGCGGCGCTTTTTGCTTGTTTCCGCGCCCTGTTTCTGCTAGATTTCCTGACGTGGCCTGGCCACGCGCTATGGACAACCTGCCCGTCTACCAGCAGTTGCTCGAGACGATCCGCGGCGAGCTCACGGGCCCCGGCTACTCTCCCGGCAGCCGTTTTCTCACCGAACGCCAACTCGCCGATCGTTACGGCGTCAGTCGCGCCACGGCCAACAAAGTCCTCTCCGCCCTCGTCTCGGAATCCGCCCTCGAGTTCCGCCGTGGCGTCGGCACCTTCGTCGCCGCGCGTAATCTCGATTACAACCTCCGCGCACTTGTCAGCTTTACCGAAGAAGCTCGCGCCGCCGGCATGCGCCCCGCCACCGTCGTCCTGCGTTTTGAAAAACTCTCCGCCGGCCAGATCCCCGACGACACTCGCGCCCACCTCCGCCTGCCCCTCAACGACCTCGTCTTCTACCTCGAGCGCCTGCGCCTGGCCGACGACCAACCCGTGATTCTCGAAAAGCGCTACATCGTCGCCGCCCACTGCCCGCGCCTCACCGCCGCCGATGCCACCCGCTCGCTCTACGCGGTGTGGCGCAAGAAGTTCGCTCTCAAGGTGGAAGGCGCCGACCAAACCATCCGCGCCGTCAGCCTGCATGGTGAAGACGCCCAGCGCCTCGCCCTGCCCGAGGGCGCCGCCGGCATGCTGGTCCGCTCCATCGGCTTTCTCGCGGGCGATGCCCCACTCTGGTTCGA
Source organism: uncultured Bryobacter sp. (assembly GCA_964494515.1). Classification (GTDB taxonomy): domain Bacteria; phylum Acidobacteriota; class Terriglobia; order Bryobacterales; family Bryobacteraceae; genus Bryobacter. Next base: position 14,687 of record CAZBTA010000050.1, on the reverse strand, counting down.
GCGCACGCTCTACCGCGGAGATGCCTACGAGTTCCGCAATCGCCTCTCGGGCATCCAGTCGGCACGCCACGCCGGCGGGCGCTTCCTCGCCCCCACTCTCGGGGAGGACCGGTGAGCCACCTGTACGCCGCCGTCGATCTCGGCGGCACCACCATCACGTGCGCGATCGGGGAGGCAACCGGGCGCATCCTCAACTCCATTACCATCCCCACCGCCTCCCATGAAGGCCCCGACGCCGTATTGTCCCGCATCGCCGCCTGCATCCAATCCTTCTCCCCCGGCCCACTCACCGCGCTCGGCATGGGCGTCCCCGGTCGTGTCCACCTCGCCACCGGCGTCACCGAGTTCCTCCCCAATCTCCACACCCAGTGGCGCAATATTCCCGTCGGCCCCATCCTTGCCGAACGCCTCGGCTGCCCCGTCTACCTGCTCAATGATTGCCGCGCCGCCACGCTCGGCGAGCTCACATTTGGCGAATCCACCGCGCGTGATTTCGTCCTGCTCATGATCGGCACCGGCATCGGCGGTGGCGTGGTGATCGACGGCAAGCTGCGTCTGGGCGCACTCGGCGCCGCGGGCGAGGTCGGCCACCAAACCATCGTCCCCGATGGCCCACTGTGCGGTTGTGGCAATCGCGGTTGCCTCGAGGCGCTCGCGAGTGGCACCGCCATCAGCGCCGCGGGAGTTCGCCTCCTGCTTGCTGGCAACGCCCCCAACCTCCATTCCCTCACCGGTGGCGATCTCAATCGCGTTACACCCCAAACTATGGCCAGCGCTGGCGACCCCGCCATCGCCGCCACCATCCATACCGCCGCTACATATCTCGGCATCGGCATCGCCAATCTCGTCACCACGCTCCACCCCGAGCTCATCCTGCTCGGTGGCGGCGTCTCCGCGCTCGGCGATCTCCTGCTCACCCCCATTCGTGCCGTAGTCAGCGAACGCGTACGTATGTTCCCCACCACCGGTGTTGACATCCGCCGGTCCACCCTCGGCGCCGACGCCGGCATTCTCGGCGCGCTCGCCCTCTCCATCCAAGGAAAAGAACTATGAACTACACCTATCTCGACGTCGCCAAGATGATCGATCATTCCCTGCTCAACCCCACGCTCACCACCGCCGATCTTGACGCGGGCATCAGTCTCGCGCTCGCCTATGACGTCGCGAGCGTCTGCATCATGCCCTACGCCTTGCGCCATTGTTCCGACCGGCTGCGTGGCAGCAACGTCCGTTCGAGCACCACCATCGGCTTCCCGCACGGCGGCCACACCACGGCGATCAAGCTCGCCGAAACGCGTCAGGCCCTCGCCGACGGTGGCGAAGAGCTCGACATGGTCGTCAACATCAGCAAGGTGCTCAGCGGCGATTGGGCTTACGTCAAAGAAGACATCCGCATCGTCACCGCCGCTACCCACGACGCTGGCCAGAAGGTAAAGGTGATCTTCGAGAACGCCTACCTCAACGACGCCCAGAAGATCGCTCTCTGTGAGATCTGCTCCGAGCTCAAGGTCGACTGGGTCAAAACCAGCACCGGCTACGCCCCCACCGGAGCCACCGACGCCGACCTCACGCTGATGCGCGCCCACTCCGCCCCCGAGGTTCAAGTCAAAGCCGCCGGCGGCATCCGTGATCTCGACGCCCTCCTGCGTGTCCGCGCCATCGGCGTCACGCGTGCCGGCGCCACGCGCACCGCCGCCATGCTCGACGACGCCCGCCAGCGTCTCGGCCTGGCCCCAATCAGCACTTCAACATCCAGCACTCCGGCCGGCTACTAGCCCTGTGATCTAATCTCCACATGCCGGTTCTGTTGATTCTGCTGCTCGTCTCCATTGCCCTTGCTCAACCAGACGACATCCAGAAATCCTACGCCCAGCTCTGCTCCGGCTGCCATGGCGCCGACGCCCGTGGCTCCCAGCAGGGCCCGGGCCTGGCTGGCAATCTCAAGCTCCGCCGTCGCACGCCCCAGGCCCTCCGCAACATCATCACTCGTGGCGTCCCCGCCGCCGGTATGCCCGGCTTCAAGTTGCCCGACGCCACGCTCGACGGCCTCGTCCAGCTCGTCGTCTCGTTCAATTCCTCCGCTGCTGATGCCAAAGTCGCCGGCGACCGCGCCGCCGGCAGCCAGTTCTTCTTCGGCTCAGGCAAGTGCTCCACCTGCCACATGATCAATGGTCAGGGCGCCCCCATCGGGCCCGACCTCACCACCATCGGCCGCGATCAGACGCTCGATCAGATCCGCGCCTCCCTGCTTTCTCCTTCAGCCGCCATCGTCCCCGGCTATCGCCTCGTTACCCTCAAGCAACCCAATCGCCCCGCGCGCCGCGGCTTTGCCCGCTCGCGCACCAGCTTCCACCTCGCCATTCAGGATCTAAGCGGCGTGCTCCATTCCCACTCGCTCTCGCCGACCGACCAGATCACCGAAGACCCCACCTCGCCCATGCCCGCCCTCAACGCAAGCCCCGCGGACATGCAGAATCTCCTCGCCTTCCTCGCCAATCCCTCCGGCATCGTGCCCCCGGCTGTCGCCCATGCCACTCCCGCGGCCATCCCCTTCTCCCGCATCGAGAGCCCGCGCCCCGGCGAATGGCTCTCCTTCAATGGCTCGCTCGACGGCAATCGCTATTCTCCGCTCACCCAGATCAACGCCGCTAACGTCCGGCGCCTCAAACTCGCCTGGACCTTCACCGTGCCCCTCTGGCAGCAGTTCCTCCCTGACACTCCTTACTTTCACGAGAACATGCGCTACTTCGGCCTCGAGACGGTGCCCCTGGTCGTTGACGGCATCATGTATGCCACCGGCCCCAATCAGGTCTTCGCCCTCGATGCGGCCACCGGAGCGCTCATCTGGCAATTCCAGCGCCCCCGCACGCCCGGCCTTGTCTCCGATCCCTCGCTCGGCACCAATCGCGGCGTCGCCCTGCTCGGCGACAGCCTTTTCTTCGTCACCGATAACGCCCACCTGCTCGCCATCCACCGCACCACCGGCAAGCTCATCTGGGAGGTCACCATGTGGGACGAAGCACAGAAATACGGCGGTACCGTCTCGCCCCTCATCGTCAAGGACATGGTCGTCGCCGGCGTCGCGGGTGGCGATTGGGGTATCCGTGGTTTTGTCGCCGCCTACAAGGCCGCCACCGGCGAACGTCTCTGGCGCCACTGGACAGTTCCCGCCGAAGGCGAGCCCGGCATCGAGACGTGGCAGGGCCCCGGCTTCAAGCTCGGTGGCGGTTCCACCTGGCTCACCGGCGCCTACGATCCCGCCACCAACCTGCTCTACTGGGCCACCGGCAACCCCTGGCCCAACTCTGACGACAGCCAGCGCCCCGGCGACAATCTCTTCACCGATAGCGTCCTCGCGCTGGATGCCGACACGGGCAAGCTGAAGTGGTATCACCAGTTCACTCCCCACGACACCCACGATTGGGACGCCAACGTCCCTAATGTCCTCGTCGACACCACCTGGCGCGGCCAGCCACGCAAACTCCTCCTCCACGCCGATCGCAATGGCTTCTTCTACGTCTTCGATCGCACCGATGGCAAGCTCCTGCTCGGCAAGTCCTTCATGCGCAAAATGACCTGGGCCACTGGTCTTGACGCCAAAGGCCGCCCCATCAAAGATCCCAAAGCCACCCAAACCTGCCCTGACCACGCCACCAACTGGCACAGCACCGTCTTTAGCCCCACCACCCGTCTCTACTACGTCATCGCCACCGAAAAGTGCACCACCAACCTCCTTCCCGGCAGTTGGAAAACCGCTCCGCCCCCCGATCAGCCGGGCCAGAAATTCCTCCGCGCCCTCAACATCGAAACCGGCGAAATTGCCTGGGATATTCCCCAAATTGGCCCCGCGGACGGCAAGCGCTACGCCGGCCTGCTGGGCACGGCCGGGCATTTGCTGTTCTATGGCGACGCAAGCGGCTACTTCATCGCTGCCGACGAACGTACCGGACAAACCCTCTGGAATCTGCCACTTAACGCCACCATCAAGACCTCACCCATGTCCTACGCCGTCAACGGCAAGCAATTCATCACCATCGCTGTGGGCGCCAACATCCTCACCTTTTCATTGCCCGAAAACTAATTTTCTACGGATTAAACTCAAATTTACATAAAGTACCAATCTCGGAGATTGGTACTGATGCGGTTACAGTTGTAGCGTTAGACTTGGCACACCTGAGTTCGCTCAACAACCATGCTCGACCCATTCATTGGCAATATCGTCTGTTATGCCTTCTCCATGACGCCCAAAGGCTGGCTTCCCTGCGACGGAAGGCTGATTCCAATTCAACAGAATTCTGGCCTGTTCGCGCTGCTCGGCAATACCTTCGGTGGCGATGGCAAGACTAACTTCGGGCTTCCAGACCTGCGTTCGCGGGTTCCGGTGCATGTCTCCTCCTCCACCCCACTGGGCTCATCTGGCGGCACCGAGAACGAAACGCTCACCATAGCCACCATGCCCGCCCACACGCACTCTTGGCCCGCCAGCACTGGGCCCGCCACGCAGACTGCCCCCGCCGGCAACATCCTGGCCTCTTCCAATCCGCGTGGCATTGCCATTTACGCCCCGGCAAACAACCTCGTCGACCTCGACGAACACGCCTTGAGCGACACCGGCGGTGGCGCCTCTCACAGCAATATCCAGCCGGTCATCGCGCTCAACTATTGCATTGCCGCACAAGGCGTTTTCCCGGTCAGTGGCTTCGGACCAGAATCGGACCCCTTCATGGGTGAAGTTCGCCTGTTCGCTGG
>CAZBTA010000050.1:0-9838 GCA_964494515.1 uncultured Bryobacter sp. | reverse complement strand
CAGACGTAACCATGTCTCCGGCAACGATCGGCACCACTGGCTCGGGCACTGGGCATGAAAACCGCATGCCCTACCTTGCTCTCAACTGGTGCATTTGTCTCCAGGGCATCTACCCCACTCAATAAAGGCAGCAATCTCCATGAGCACTCTCTTAGCAATGTCCGCCATCGGCGAAATTCAAATGTTCGCCTTCAGCAAGCTGATCGACGGCAACACCTGGATCCCCTGCGACGGACGCCTGCTCCCGATCAGCCAGTTCCCTGAGCTCTACAGCGTCATCAACACCACGTATGGCGGCGATGGCATAACCACGTTCGCCGTTCCCGATCTGCAATTCCGTGTGCCGCTGGGCGCGGGCAAAACACCATCTGGCTACAACTACGCATCCGGCGCTACCGGTGGCGCTACCAGCGTCGCGGTCACCACGGACCAGCTGCCGCCACACACCCATAACGTCGTGGCCAGTTCGCAGGCTCCAGCCTCGCCAAACTCGGGAATTCTTTCCCAGGGTTTGGTCTACGCAACACCCCCGGCGTCAGTCGTCGCCAACATGAGCCCCAGCGCCATCGAATCAACGGGCGGTGGTGGCGCTCACAACAACGTCCAGCCCTACCTTACTGTCTGCTTTGCGATCTGCAACAGCGGACAGTATCCGGGCTAAAATCTACAATCGGAGGAAAACCATGAAACTGTCTTTCAAGCATCTGCTGCCCCTCGTGGCCGCAATTGCCTTTACTACCAACTCCGCTCGAGCAGGGCTGCTCGGCGATACTGTCAACTTCTCATCAACCGGCCTTGCCACCTTCACGGGCTCGGCTACCGTTTCAAATGGCATCGAATTTGACGTCAATAATAATCCCACCGATGGCACAAATGGCTTCTTCTTCCCGAACGAGTTCCTCGATCTTGGTGACACCACGATCAGCCTGGGCTTCACGGCTCCGCTTCAGCAAACCATCACCATTTCAGGCATCGACGGCATCCTGAATGGCGCCACCTCGAGCTCCGGCACGATTTCGGGCATCCAGTTCACTTCCAGTTCGATTACCTTCACCTACATCGCTGGTGACGACACCGATCCCAACACCGGCCTCATCAACCTCACCTTCCGCGAAACCGAGCCGCCCCCACCTGGTGACGTCCCGGAACCCGCCACCTTCGCCGCTCTCGCCAGTGGCCTTGGCGTGATCGCTTACATCCGCCGTAACAAGCGCTAGAACCAACAACGGGGGTGAGCCAGCCTCACCCCCACACCACCACATACGCCTTCCCCGGCATCTGCCTCACCATCCCGTCCAGCTCCATCTCAAACAACACCGCGATCAGCTCCGATGGGCTTACCATCCCGCCTGAATTCAACTTCACGAGCATCTCATCAATCGTCAGCGGCGTATCCGGCGACAATACCTTCATCACCTTTCGCCGCAGCTCGGCCATCGGGTGCTCAATCTCCTCACCCAGATCCAGCGTCTTCTGCCGCTCCTGCGTTTTGAGCTTGCTGCGCACCTCCACCGGCAAGTCACACAACACATCGCTCGCCGCCTGCACCAGCCGCGCTCCCTGCCGGATCAGCAGATTCGGCCCAAAGCTCGCCTTCGAGGTAATGTTCCCCGGCACCGCAAACACCTCTCGCCCCTGATCCAGCGCCAGCCGCGCCGTAATCGCCGATCCCGAATACTGCGCCCCCTCCACAATCAACACCCCCACGCTCAACCCGCTCACAATCCGGTTCCGCACCGGAAAATTCTGCGGATAGCCCGGCACCTTCATCGGAAACTCGCTGATCATCAGCCCCTGCCGCACAATCTGCGCCGCCAGTTGCTTGTTCTCCGCCGGGTAGATCACGTCCACCCCACACCCGAGCACCGCCACCGTCTTGCCCGCCACCTCCAGCGCCGCCCGGTGCGCCGCCGTATCAATGCCCCGCGCCATGCCACTATTGATCACCAGGCCCGCCTCTGCCAGCTCGCGGCTCATCCGCTCGGCCACCTGTACGCCATACGCCGTCGGCCGCCGCGTCCCCACCACCGCCACGCCCGGCCCCTGCAACAAGCTCACGTCCCCCCGCGCAAACAGCACCAGCGGCGGATCGTAGATCTGCTTCAAGAGCTCTGGATACCGCTCGTCGTTATAGGTCACCAGTTCCACATCATGCGCCCGCATCAGCCGCTGCTGCTCGAGCGCATCCTCAATCGCCGAGCCAGACTCGATCGACCGCGCCACCCCCAGCGCCACGCCCGCCCCCTCGAGATCACGCGCCTCCTGCTGGAAAATCGCCCCCGGCCCGCCAAACCTCTCCACCAGATCCACCGCCCGCCGCGCCCCCAATTGCGGCGTCATCCGCAACGCCAGCCACAGCAGTTCTTCCTGTTCACTGATCACAGCCACCATAACTGAATGAGTTGCCCGAGCACGGCGTTTCTCTCACCCTTCTCTATGCGATATTCGTTTTATGGCTACCCAGGCAACCTACGACGACGCCAACCTCATCCTCCGTTTGTATGAAATGCGCCGTGAAGACGTCATGCGCAAGGCCCGCGGTTGGTTTACCGCCAACTTCAAGCCCAAGTCGATGGACGACTTCCGCGCTCTCGCCGCTCCCGGCACCGAGGCCAACGCCTACTTCCGCCAGGTTTCCACCTACTTCGAGCTCGTGGCGAGCTTCATCACCTCTGGCGTGCTAAACAAGGAACTCTACTTCCAGTCCGGCGGCGAGCTCCTGCTCGTCTACCTCCGCCTCCGCCCCATCCTCAAGGATTTCCGGGCCGCCAACACCAATCCTCAGGCCTACTTCAATCTCGAGCAGGTCGGCGAAGAATTCCTCGCCTGGTACGACTCGAAAGGCCCCGGAACGAAAGACGCCATCATTGGTCGCATGTCCTGATGCGGCGCGAACCTGAATTCTTCGGCGACGCCGAGCTCGAGCTCGTCTACATCGCCAAAAAGCTCCGCGAAGCGCTCCCGCTTGAGGAAGCCCTGACCGCCGCTGGCATCAATTACGCCATCGAGCTCGACGTGTATTCCGGCGGCCTCATCTTCCGCACCGAGCGGACGGGCGCTTTCTTCTATGTCATGCCTGAAATGGCAGAGGCCGCAAAGCAGGTGCTTCGCGGCCTCCGTTTAAAGCCTTACGATCTCGGCTAGTCTGCCTACTGCAGGCCAGCATCCTTGCGCGCGTTCTTCACCGGGAAGGTGACGATGTTGCTGACATTGAACTGCTGCGCAATCGTCAACTGCGTCCGCGGATTGGTATCGAGGTCCGTGTTGAGTTCCAGGTGCACTTCGTACACCCCGATCAGACCGACCCGCAAGCCGGCAAAAAGCACGTTCGCGGTACGACCACTGGTCAGCGAGGACACTGATTCGATCGGATCATTGAAGGGGTCGCCGTTGTAAGCAAAGCCGGTAAAGACGCTATTGTTCGCGCCCTCTGGCTTGATGGCGCCAAGGCCGGTTGCCAGGGCTACGATCGTCTCGCCAGGCACCGCCGGGTTCTCTTCCGTCACCCGCGCGCCTTCGACGTTGGCGCAGCAAGTCACGTTGTTGAACGCCGTCATGATCACACCACTGCCTTCGTTCGAAGACACTTCGATCGGGATACCATTACCATCCGGACCGATCTTTTTCGCCTTTAGACGGATACGGGTGGCAAAACCGGAAGGGAAAGCTTCAATTTCCGGATCGCCGCCATTGGCATTGATCAAAGCGATCAGCTTGTCGCGCACGTTGTTGGTCCCTACGAGAGCGGAGTTCGCATCCACATCCGATTCGAGCACAGTGTAGCTGTACTCGCGACCATTCAACTTCACCGTCGCCACATCATCCTTCTTCGGCGTACCGTCAACCGACAACGTCGCGGTAGCTGAGCTCGAATAGTGCAGCAGGATACCCGGCCGCGGGTCCGTGCCTTCTTCCGCGAAGATACCAGGATTCTGCGTCACCACGGGCACCCCGATTGGTGCGCTATACACGACTTCGCCGTTCGACTTCACTGCGCGCATCCACACGCTCGCCCCGGTCGTATCCCGCAGCTCAATCGGCATCTGCGCAATGATCTGCGTCGGCGACACCGACTGGATCGGCGCCGAAATACCGTCAAAGAACACTTCCACTCCCGCCAAACCACGCGGCCAGGTCGGACTGTCCATCGGGATCGACTCGGTGCGGTCCGTAAATCGTCCATCACCCAGAATCGCCACGATGGTCCCAGGTGCCACCTGCGCTGCGTCCTGACCACCGGCCAGATTCGCGCCCGAAGCGGCAGCCGTAACCTTCGCAGCTTCGCCTTCCTTCGCCGGGGCCACTTCCACGGAGATCGTCACGCTGTTGCCAGCTTCGCCACCCGTGCGCGCCGTCAGCAGCAACACGTTGAAGCCATTGCGAATGACGGGCGTCGCAAACACATCCTTGTTCCCACCATTGGTCGTATTGATCAGCGCGGCCAGTTCATTCACCGCCGTCGCCAGCGACCCATCCTTCGGGAACGTGTACTTGTAACTCGTGTTGTCCTTATCGTCTTCGTTGTAGTTGATCTTCACCGTCACGGCTTCGGCTTCCGTCGCCGTGCCGCCCAGCGTGACCGAACCCACCGCAAACACTTCGCGGCTCGCCGAGTTACGCACGCCCGTTGGCACGATCAGCTGCGGCGCCGCCGTAAACACCAGCACGCGCCGGTTATACGGGTCAGCCACGTAAAGATTGGTGCCATCCCAGGCGAGCGAGGTAGGCGTACGAATCACGTCCGCCGCCGAAACAAAGTTCGGGAAAGCGCCATCGCTCGTCAGGTTCAACGTATCCGAGCGCTGCCCCAGCACTGCATCGGCCTTCGCGCCATTCGTCGTCGGTATGTTGTTGTACACCAGCACGCGGTCATTACCGCCATCGGCAATGTACAGCCGCTTGCCGTCGCTCAGCGCAAAGCGCGGAAAACTCAGCGAAGCGCCGCAGCGCCCGGGGTACGTCGCATTGCCATCATCATCCGTGCCGTCCGAGGCGCAAAGCTTCGAAGTGTTGTTCGCTGTCGCACTCGTAAAGTCCGGCTGACCAATTACCACGTCCGCCGGCGCCTGATTCGACGTCGGGATCGTATTCCAGATCAGCACGCGGTTGTGACCAAGATCGGTCACATAGAGCTTCCTGCCGTCGCTGGTCACCGACACCGGGTTCAGCAGGTTGTTGTTCTTCGGGTCCACCGTCGCGCGCGAGATATCGATCTGCGGCACGGTCGTAAAGTTCGGCTGGCCCAACACCACATCGGCCGCCTGGTCGTTCGAGGTCGGGATCCGGTTCCAAATCAGTACGCGGTGATTCTGCGTATCGGCCACAAACAAGCGCCCATCCTGCACCCACACACCCTGGGGGCCACGCAGGCTCTTGTTGTCCGTCGCGATCGGCCGCAACTTGTCGAATGTTTCCTGCCCCAGCACCACATCCGCCGGCTGGCCATTCGCGGTCGGCAGATTCCGCCAGATCAAAACGCGGTTAAAGTCCGTATCCGCCACCACCAGCACGCGCCCGTCGCTCGCCACGGCCGTCGCCAGACGCATCGTCGTCGCGGCCACCTTCGTTGGGAACATGTTGTTCGGGTCCACCTGGAAGTTCGGCTGCCCCAGCACCACGCTCGCCGTGCCCACGCACGCCGGACAGCGTGGGCCTTGCGGCGGCGCTTCACTCACCGGCGGCACCGTCGACGACAGGTTTTCGTAGATCACAATGCGATGATTCGCCGGCGCGGCGCCGATGCGGCTCGAATCGGCCACAAACAAACGGTCGCCCGCCACTGCGATACCACCCACCGCGCCCAACTGCACATCGCTGTTGCCGGGGAATTGGTCCGTAAAGGTCTTCTGCCCAATGATCAGGCGGGCGGCCTGGCCGGTGAAAAACTCCTGCGCGCTGCCGAGGCACGCAAATATACACAGGCTTGCGAGAAGCTGATAAATCAACATTTTTCCTAAGGTCGGATCAGGTGAGACTAAACCTTCAGTATAGCCCTTTGTCCTAACGACGTGGGATTGCCCGCTGAGGTTGCAGGCACCTTCCCCGTAGCAAATCCCTGACCATCCCCGTCCCGCCCCCTCAACTCCCTCATTTTCATCAACATAACCCCCGCCAGCCCCCGCGCCCCCAACGTGTCGTCACCGCCCACCTGTGCCCCCGTCACACAGGCCAAAATTTCCTCATTTGTCCCGCCCCCGCCACAAAGTATAATTTTGGATTGTCCCTCGCACTGCCCTCTTCTGTTGAACGCGCCGGCCTTTGGCTCCTCCAGTCCGGCATCATGGACCCCGACGGTGGCGTCGCCCGCTACCGCCTTACCGATTCGCAGCAAAATCTCCCCGCCTCCACCGAGATCACCGGCTACACCGTTTCCGGCCTCTGTTACCTCTACGAACTCACCGCCGACCCGCGCTACCTCGCCGCCGCCCGCCTCTCCGGCGATTACCTGACGCATAAAGCATGGGACGAGTCCTCCTCGGCCATGCCCTTCGAGATCCACCGCGGCGCCCGCTACAGCTACTTCTTCGATTGCGGCATCATCATCCGCGCCCTGCTCTGGCTCTACCGCCTCACCTCGCACGCCCCCTACCTCGAGCGTGCCCGCTCGATCGGCATCGCCATGGAGCGCGACTTCGCGTCCCTCGCCGGCTTCCACCCCATCGTTCTGTTGCCCTGCAAGAGTCCGGAAAAACATGACCTCTGGTGGTCACGCATGCCGGGCGCCTTCCAGCTCAAGGCCGCCCTCGGCTGGCTCGACCTCGGCGAAACCCTCGACGACCAGCACTTCCGCGATCTCTACGATCAGGTTCTCGCCTATTCACTCGAGCACTACGCCGAAACCCTCGATAACGAAACCGAAGAGCTCCGCAAAATGGATCGTCTCCACGCCTGGAGCTACTTCCTCGAAGGCCTCCAGCCCGTTCGCGATCGCGAACCCATTCAGTTCCTCATCCGCTCGGCCCTCGCCCATGGGGAAAAGCTCCGCGAACAACTCGCCCCCGGCTTCCTCCGCAGCGACGTCTGCGCCCAGCTGTTACGCATCCGCCTGATCGCCGGCCTCGCGCCCGCCCCTGGCGAGATCATCCGCATCGAATCCTTCCAGTACGCCTCCGCCGACCCCACTCTTGATGGCGGCTTTGGATTCGGCCGCCGCGACGGCGCCCTGACACCCCACGTCAATCCCGTCTCTACCGTCTTTTGCCTGCAGGCCCTGTCGTTTGCGGCCGGGAATGGATCCCCCAGTGTCGACTGGCGCAAGCTCATCTAACGTCAAACTCGCCTTCGCCTCCTGCTCTCGCGACCGCATTGACCCCTTCGTCGAAGCCGTCTCCCACATGGCCGATCCCGCCATGCCGCTCTACGTCGTCGCCGAGTTCAAACCCTCCATCCCCTGCCACTGGATCCCCTGGCAACCCTTCGAGGACCTCGCCACCAATCGTGCCCGTATCCTCTGGCACCTCGGTCCTCACGCCATCCGCTACAACGCGATCATCCTCGAGCCCAACCAGCCCTACGGCGCCATGCGCCGTCTCGCTCTCTCCCTCGCGCCCACGCGCACCTTCTGTTTCAACACCAACTACGGCCACTTCGCCCTCCACCCGCGAGATCTGTCCGGCATCCTGCGCCACGCCAAATGGCGCGCCACCTCCATCCTCCGAACCCAGTTCTCCCCCGGCGGCAAGCTCTACACCATCCTCTGGCGTTGCCTCCATCCCCACGCCTGGCGTCGCCCCATGCTCTACCGCCTCGCCCGCCGTCGCCAACCCCGCCCCACCGCGCCCCTCGCCTCGCTGCCCATCCCAACTTCGCTTCCACCCGGCATCACCGTCGTCGTCCCTTCTCGCAACGGCCGCCCTCTGCTCGATACGCTCCTGCCCGGCATTCCCCGCCAGGGCCTCGTCAAGCAGGTCATCATCGTCGACAACGGCTCCACCGACAACACCGCCGCCCTGGCCGACGAATTCATCACCGTTATCTCATCGCCCACCCCGCTCTCCTTCGCCGCCGCCGTCAACCTCGGCATCCGCGCCTCCCGCACCACCCACACCTGTCTGCTCAACAACGACATGGTCCTCTCCCCCGGCTTCTTTGAAGCCCTCCACGAGGCCTTCTCCCGCACCCCCGATCTGTTCTGCGCCACCGCGCAAATCGACTTCCCGCCCGACAAGCGGCGTGAAGAAACCGGTAAAGCTGTCTATCATCCCGCCGGCCCGCGCGACTTCCCTCTCCGCTGCGACCTCCCTATCGATGGCGAAACCGACTCCCCCGTCCTCTATGGCTCCGGCGGCTGCTCGCTCTACGACACAAGCAAGCTGCTCACCATCGGCGGCTTCAAGGAATCCTTCCGCCCGGCCTACGTCGAAGACCTCGATACCGGCTGGCGCGGCTGGCAGCAGGGCTGGCCCACCGTCTTCGTCGCCGCCGCCCGCCTCATTCACCACCACCGCTCCACCACCACGCGCTACTTCTCCCCCGACGACATCGAGCGCGCCGTCGAGACCAACTACCTCCGCTGGATCCTCTCGAGCGTCGCCACGCCCCACGTCTTCCATGACCTCTGGTCCCGCGCCATCACCCGCGTCAATCTCCTCGCCGCCGCTCACGTTCCCCCGCCCGTCCTGCTGGATGTACTCGCCTTCGCCGGCTCCGACAAGCCCACCGCCCCGCACGACTTCCCCGCCCAGCCCCGCTTTCCTGAATCCGAGATTCTTGCCCTCGGCGCCGGCAAGCTCGCCTGCTTCCCCGGCGCAGTCACGCCCACGCCCACCAAGCCCGTCGTCCTCATCGCCACCTGCTACCTCCCCTTCCCGCTCTCCCACGGCGGCGCGGTGCGCATGTACAACCTCATGCGCGAGGCCGCCAAAGACTTCACCCTCGTTCTCGCCACCTTCGTCGACGAATTCCAGCCCCCCGCCCCCGAGCTCACCGCCCTCTGCGCCGAGATCTTCGAGGTCCGCCGCGAAGGCTCCCACTACCGCCGCTCCACCCCCAATCCCAAAGTCGTCGACGACTTCACCCACCCCACCTTCGAGGCCACCCTCCGCTGGGCGCAGCGCAAGTATTCCCCGCAGATCGTCCAACTCGAGTTCACCCAGATGGCCGCCTACGCCCTCACCGCCCGCCCGGCCAAAACAATCCTCGTCGAGCACGACGTCACCCTCGATCTCTACACCCAGCTCCTGCGCGACAAAGACGACTTCGACCTCCGCCTCGAGCTCGACAAGTGGAATCAGTTCGAGCGCCAAGCCTGGCGCACCGTCGATTGCACCGTCGTCATGTCTGAGAAGGACAAAGCCACCGTCACCCCCGCCAACCAGGTCGCCGTCATCGAGAACGGCGTCGACATCGCTCGCTTCACCCCATCCGCTACAACCCCCACCCCCCGCCGCCTGCTCTTCATCGGCAGCCTCGCCCACCTGCCCAATCTCATGGCCCTCTCCTGGTTCCTCAACGAGGTCTGGCCCCAGCTGTCCGGCTACACGCTCCACATCATCGCCGGCAAAAACCCCGACTACTATCTCGACTTCTACAAAGACCGCGTCACCGTCAATCTCGCCCAACCCGGCATCGAGCTCGAGGGCTTCGTCTCCGACGTCCGCCCCGCCTACGCCCAGGCGAGCATCGTTATCGCCCCGCTCCTCGCCAGCGCCGGCACCAACATCAAGATCATGGAGGCCATGGCCTGCGGCAAAGCCATCGTCGCCACCCCCGGCGGCGTCAACGGCCTCACGCTTACCCCCGGCGAAGACTTCCTCCTCGCCCCCACTGCCCCGGAATTCGCCGCCGCCATCGAGCGCCTCAACGCCGATCCCACCCTCCGCACCACCCTCGAACAAAC
>CAZBTA010000049.1:0-26298 GCA_964494515.1 uncultured Bryobacter sp. | reverse complement strand
ACGAGCTACGTCAGGGCAATCGTCGTATTTTGCTCGATTGCGGATTGTTCCAGGGGCGTCGCGCCGAGGCGCGCGATCGCAATTGTTGTTTCCCCTTTCCAGCAGCCACCGTGGAACGCGTGATCCTCAGTCACGCCCACATCGACCATTCGGGCAACCTGCCCAACCTGGTCAAGCAGGGCTTTGACGGCCCGATCCATGCCACGGCGGCGACGGCGGATCTTTGCCGCTCGATGCTGGTCGATAGCGCCTACCTGCAGGAGCGCGATGCCGAGTATTTGGCGCGCCGCAAGGAGCGCCGCAAGCGCGTGCTCGACAACTACGAAGAAGAGGACGTCAAGCCGCTTTACACAATTACCGATGCCGAGAACACGTTGCCGCTCTTCCGCCCACTGCCGATGCATGGCACCGAGGACCTCGGCGGTGGCTTGCAGGTTGAAACGGTCGAGGCGGGCCACATGCTCGGCAGCGTCTCGCTGGTGGTGACCGATGGCAAAGTGCGCGTTGGCTTTAGCGGTGACATTGGCCGCCCGCATTTGCCCATCATTCGCGACCCGCAGACTTTGCCGCACTGCGATTACCTGATCATGGAATCAACCTACGGCGACCGGTTGCATCAGGATGAAGGCGCCGTCACCGACAAGCTCGCCGATATCGTCAGCCGCACGGCCGCCCGTGGCGGCAAGATCGTTGCTCCGGCCTTTGCCGTAGGCCGGACGCAGCAACTCGTGCTGCTGCTCAATCAGCTGGTGAAGGCCAATCGCATTCCCAGCATCCCGGTGTTTGTCGATTCCCCGCTGGCTGTTAACGTCACCGAGACGTTCCGCAAGTACAGCAATCTCTTCGATGCTGAAACGGCGGCAATGCTCGAGGCCGATCATGATGGCGATGTCTTTGGCTTTCAGCGCCTCAAGTACATTCGCGATGTTGCCGACTCGAAGGCGCTCAACGATCTCCGGGGCCCGATGCTCATTATCTCGGCCAGCGGCATGTGCGAAGCCGGTCGCGTGATCCATCACCTGCGCAACATCGTGTCCGACCCGCGCAACACCGTGCTCATTACTGGCTTCCAGGCCGAACACACGCTGGGCCGCAAGATCCTCGACAAGTGGCCCGAAGTGCCGATCTTCGGTGAAATGTATCGGCTGCGCGCCGAGGTCGCCAAGATCAACGAACTCTCTGGTCATGCCGATCAGCGCGAATTGCTGGCCTGGCTCAAGCCCATCGTCGGTGGCCTCAAGAAGATTTTCCTGGTCCATGGCGAATCCCGCCAGCAGGAAGCCTTTAAGACCGCAGTCGAATCGGTTTACGACGTAGAAGTGGTGATCCCCTCGCGAGGCGACAGCGTCACGCTCGATTAGGGAATTTCGATCATCTTGGGGGTGAACTTCGGCTTCTCGTAAACCGGAGAGATCACCAGTTCCCGCAGCGGATCCTGCTTGGGCGGCTCAGCTGGCGCGGGTGTTTCTGTTTGCGAAACACTGTTGCCAATCCACCAGCCACCACCGATGCCGCGACCGCGGAAGGGGCGGCCCACCGGTTGGCGCACCGGTACTGTGGGGCGAGGGTTGCTGCGCGCCGCCGGGCCGTACGGATTGGGCAGCGGAACCGTCAGGTTCGAACCCTGGGCAAGCAAACTGGCGAGCACAACAACAGTGATCATGCCCACATTCTAGCCCCAATAGCGGCAAAATTCGATCCGTGCTGGATTTCACCAGTGCGTCATCAGTACTATGTGATGATGCTACGTCTCAGCATAATTTTGACTGCTACCTCAGTTCTCTTCGCCCAAACGGCTGCCAAGCCGCCCGCGGTGTTCAGCCCCTTGCCGGATGGCAAGATGGCCAGCGGCCATAACCCGGCCACCGACGCCAAGATCAAACTGGGCCGCATGCTTTACTACGAACCGCGCCTTTCGCTATCGGGCAAGATTAGCTGCAACAGCTGCCACGACCTCGAAAAGTATGGCGTCGATGGCACGTCCACCTCTGAAGGTCACAAGGGCCAGCATGGTGGCCGAAACGCCCCCACGGTTTATAACGCCGCCGGACATCTCGCCCAGTTCTGGGATGGCCGCGCCGCTGACGTCGAGGAGCAGGCCAAGGGCCCGGTGCTCAATCCGATCGAGATGGCCATGCCTTCAAAGGCCGAAGTGGAATACCGCCTCGAGCGCATCCCCGGTTATGTCGCGCTGTTTAAAGAAGCTTTTCCTGAAGATGCCAAACCCGTTACGTTCCACAACATGGCCCTCGCCATTGGCGCCTTTGAGCGTGGCTTGGTGACGCCGTCGCGCTTTGACCGCTTCCTCAAGGGTGGTGGTGGTTTGTCGCCGCAGGAAGTGAAGGGCTACCAGGAGTTCCAGGCCGTTGGCTGCGCCTCTTGCCACAACGGCGCCTTCATGGGCGGTGGCAGCTATCGCAAGCTCGGCCAGATGAAGGAATGGCCGTCCAAGGCGGACATGGGGCGTTCAGCGGTTACCAAGAACTCGCGTGATGATCTCTTCTTCAAGGTGCCGTCGCTGCGCAACATCGACAAGACCGGGCCTTACTTCCACGATGGCAAGGTCTTCAAGCTGGAAGAAGCAGTAAAGCTGATGGGCCGCCACCAGTTGAACCGTGAGCTGAACGACACGCAAGTGGCTGATATCGTGGCCTTCCTCAAGTCGACGACCGGTGATCTTCCCAAGGCCTACATCGCCAAGCCGGAACTGCCGCAATAAGCGGTACTTCACATCCAAAACGAAAAAGGCGGGCTTGCAAGCCCGCCTTCTTTATTTGTCCCGCGCCACGCGGAAACCCAACATGCGATACGCCTGCAAACTGGGCCAGGCGCCGGATCGGGCATAAACGCGCAGGTCTTGCCCTTCAAAGAAGAACGCTCCTCCGCGCACCACCCGATAAGCGCCTTGCGCCGGGCCCTTCGGATTCTTGCGCGGGCTGGTCTTGTAGTAGTCGCGGCTGTACCAGTCGCTGCACCACTCCATCACGTTGCCCGCCATGTCCATCACGCCATAGGGGCTCGCTCCTTTGGGAAACGATCCCACGATCATGCCCGTATCGAACCGCTGTTTGCCGACGTAATTGGCGTACTCATGGCTGATCTCATTGCCCCACGGAAAGCGGTGTTTCGTCGTGCCACGGGCAGCCTTTTCCCATTCGGCCTCAGTCGGCAGGCGATACTTCTTGCCCGTCTTCGCGCTTAGCCAGTTGCAGTAAGCCGTGGCGGCATCGTGGTTGACGCCGAGCACGGGATAGTTGTCACTATCCGGTGTGCCACCCCCATGGTTGTTGGCCTGCGTCCAGTAAGGAATTTGATCCTTTGGCATTACCCGCCCACCGGGCCAGAACTTCGGGTCGTTGTAGCCCGCATCATCGCGAAACTTGCGCCAATCGCCATTGGTGACTTCAAATTTGGCGATGTAGAAGTCATCGACGTACACCTCGTGGGCGGGCCGCTCACGGGATTCCCCATCCCCGTTGGTGTCGCCCATCGTAAAACTTCCCGCCGGGATGAGAATCATCTCGCCGTAGCCATCGTTCGTGGTCTTTGGAGCTTGCTGGGCAAGCAGGAGCAGCATTACCAGTGGCAACATTAGCGCTTGCCTCCGAAGAACTGATTCAGCCCGAGGAAGTGCTTCAACATGTCCATCCAGGGTCCGTATTCGGGGCTCGTGGTTGCCGCTCCAAATCCGTGGCGCCCTCGCTGGAACAAATGCAATTCCGCCACTGCGCCCGCCTTGTTCATCTCAAGCCACAGATTGGCGGATCCATTCGCGGCCCCGCGATCCCAGGCGGCCGCCAGCAGGAAGGTCGGCGGAAAGCTCTTCAGATCTTCACCCGGGGTAGGGAAGCCAGCACTGTAAACCATCGTCAGCGAGTGGGCTCGCGAATCGAGGCGTTCCACCGGGTCGGGCGAATTCGGGTCGCCCTTGGTGGCATTGGCAGCCACATTGCGCGCCATGGCCGACCCGGCTGAGAAGCCGGCGAAGTGGATGCGGTTCGGGTCGATGCCAAACTCGGCCGCCTTGGCCTTGATCAGCCTGATCGCCCGGTTACCGTCGAGAATGCGCGCATCCTGCTTGTAGGTCGGCTCCAGGCGATACGTGAGCACAAAGGCGCAAGTGCCCCAGTCGTTAAATCGTTCGGCGATCTCGATGCCCTCAACGCCATACATCAGCATGATGTTCGACCCGCCCGGAGCGATGATAACGGCTGACCCATTGCGCTTTTCCTTGGGCGGTAGAAAAGCCGTCAGGAAGGGTTGGTCCAGCGGACCATCACCTTTCGCAAGTGGCACTTTGCCACCGGGCCAAAGCGGAATATTGAAGTTGATCTCCTCGGCTGGGAGCATGCTCGCCAAAACAAGGGCGGCCAGAATTGTACGCAACATGTGTTCGTCAGTCTCTACCGCTGGACTCCGTATGTCAAGTCCGTTAGAATTTATTCACACAGTGCGCAAACAACTGATAGCAATGGCACTTGCTGGTAGCATCCTGAGCGGCCAGACGAAGAATCCCGTTCTCGACTACACGCGCAAGAATTGTGTCGGTTGCCATAGTGGCGCCACACCTGCCGGCGACACGGATTTGTCCCAAATGAAGGACCCGGCCGACTTCGATAAACATCGCGAAGTTTGGGAGCGTGTGAAGATGCGCATTGAGAGTGGCGAGATGCCACCGCCTCCGCTGCCCAAGCCCGCAGCGGCCCTGCGCGATCAGTTGGTGCACTACCTCGAAGATGAATTCGCCCGCCAGGACCGCACCGCCACGCCCGATCCCGGCCGCATTACCGCCCGCCGACTGAACAAAACCGAATACTCGAACACAGTCCGCGACCTGCTCGGTGTTGACATCCAACCGGCTGAAAACTTTCCCAACGATGAGGCCGCGTATGGCTTCGACAATATTGCCGACGCCCTGACGCTATCGCCCGTGCTGCTTGAAAAGTATCTCTACGCCGCCGAGCGCGTTGTGCGCACGGCCATCTTTGGCCCGGAGAAACTCAAGCCCGCCGCCACGCATTACCCGTCTCCGGTACGCATTCCGGTGCTACCAAAGAATCTCTTCGATTACGACAAGACCGGCCTCAGCACGCACCACGCCACGCACGTCATCCATCGCTTTCCAGTGGATGGCGAGTACAGCTTTCGCTTTGTTCTGAATGGGCACCGCCCGCAGGGCTCTGATCCCGTCACGCCCGCATTGTTCCTTGACGGCAAGTTCATCAAGAGCTGGACGGAGGAAGGTGAAGACCTTGAGGGCCGCATCGTTGAGACCCGCACGTTTGTCAAAGCCGGCGAACACCTCGTTTCCGCCAGCTACCTGAACGTCTACGAAGGTCTGCCGCCGAAGTACAACGGCCCCAAACCGTCAAACCCGACAGCCTTGCCCACGCTCTCCTCACCCAAAGGCGCCCTCACCGAAAAGGACATCGAGCTGCTGCGCAAGTATGGCACCAAGCTCAAGACCGATCGCGCCGAAGTTCGCGTTGACAATCGCTATGAATCGATCGATATCGGTGGCCCGTTTACGCAAACCCTCGGCCCCTCGGCCACGAGCCTCCGCAAGGTCTTTGTCTGCTCGCAGCAAACGGATGCCTGTGCCTCGACGATCATTCGTTCCTTCACGCGGCGCGCCTTCCGTCGCCCGGTATCTGCCGCGGAATCCGCCAAATTCATCAGCCTTTACTCGCTCGCCCGCAAGCAGGGAGACAACTTCAAGGAAGGCGTCGCCACAGCGCTGCAGGGGGTGCTGGTATCGCCGCATTTTCTCTTCCGCGTCGAGAAGGATCGCCCGGCTCTTGCCGGCAAGAACTACGCCCCTGTTGACGACTACGAACTCGCCACTCGCCTGAGCTACTTCCTCTGGAGCAGCACGCCGGATGACACGCTGCTCGCGCTGGCAAGCCAGAAGGCCTTGCGCAATCCGGTTGTCCTTTCCGCGCAGGTGCGCCGAATGCTCGCCGACGTGCGAGCAAAAGCCCTCGTGGAGAACTTTGCCGGCCAATGGCTGCAATACCGCAACATCGACGTCATGAAGCCAGACGTGGAGAAGTTTCCCGACTTCGACGAAAGTCTTCGCTACTCGATGAAGCAGGAAACCACGCTGTTTCTCGAGAATCTGATTCGTGCCAATGGCTCGGTGCTCGAAGTGCTCGACGCCAAACACAGCTACCTCAACGAACGCCTGGCGCGCTTCTATGGGGTTCCCGGAGTGGTGGGCAATGAATTCCGTCGCGTCGACATGACGTCAACTCCACGCGGTGGCGGGGTGCTCGCTCAGGCGAGTGTTCTCACCACTTCCTCCTACTCCACCCGCACCTCGCCGGTGCTGCGTGGCAAGTGGATCCTCGAGAATCTGCTGCACGCGCCCCCTCCGCCTCCTCCGCCCGCGGTGCCGCCTCTTGATGAGGCCAAAGGAGACGGCAGTCTCAGTCTGCGTCAGCAGATGGAGGAACACCGCAAGAATCCCGCCTGTGCCAGTTGTCACGCCCGCATGGATCCCCTGGGCTTTGGTCTTGAGAACTTTGATGCCATCGGCAAGTGGCGCACGGTTGACGGCAAGGCGCCGATCGACGCCTCAGGCCAGCTCACCGGCAACCGCAAGTTCTCCGGTCCGGTGGAGCTCAAGCGTCTGTTGCTCGATGACCGCAAGGCCTTCGTTCATGGCTTGACCGAAAAGATGCTTACCTACGCGCTCGGCCGTGGCCTGGAGCGTTCTGACAAGCCCGTGGTCAACGCGATTTCCGGCCGCCTCGCCGAACGTGAATATCGCTTTCACGCGCTGATTGAAGAGATTGTGAAAAGTCTGCCGTTCCAGATGCGGCGGAGTGGAGATGCCTCATGAATTATGTAACGCGCAGATCGCTATCGCGCCGGCAGTTGTTGCGTGGCGTCGGGGTGGCCATTGGGCTGCCGCTGCTGGATGCCATGACGCCCGCCCTCGCCAAGCCTGTCACCTCGCGCCGCGTTGCCGTCGTCTACGTGCCGAACGGCATCATCATGAAGGATTGGAAGGTGCAGGGCACGGCGGATAACTGGCAGTTCAGCCGAATCTTGAAGCCGCTCGAGGCTTACCGCTCTCACGTCAACATCATTGAAGGGTTGTCCAATCTCGCGAGCGAAAAGGCCAAAGGTGGCGCGCATGCCAAGGCGAGCGGGAGCTTTCTCTCGGGTTCGATCCCCAAGTACACCGCCGGCGCCGACGTTCATGCCGGCATCACGTTTGATCAGTTGGCAGCCAGGCGATTTGCCGCCGAAACACGCGTGCCCTCACTGCAGCTGGGCTGCGAAGATTCGCGCATGATCGGCAACTGCGACACCGGCTCAAGCTGCGCCTACACAAACACACTTTCCTGGAAAGATCCTGACACGCCGATGGCGGTCGAGGTGAATCCGCGTTCAGTTTTTGAGCGGCTGTTCGGCACCATGGATCCGACCCTGGACGACGCCACCCGTCGTCGCCGCATGCTGTACAAGAACAGCATTCTCGATCTCACCCGCGAATCCACCGCCAGCATGATGAAAGATCTCGGCGCCCTCGACAAACGCAAGCTCGACGAATACTTCACCGCGATTCGCGAAGTGGAATCAGGCATCGCCAAGGCCGAGAAAGACCCGCGAGTGCCCGTAGGCGAGAAGCCGAGCGGCATTCCGTTTTCGTTCAGTGAATACGTCAAGCTGATGTTCGACCTGCAGGTGATCGCCTTCCAGGCCGATCTCACCCGCGTATCCACCATGATGCTTGGTCGTGAAGGCAGCGTTCGTACCTATCCCGAGATCGGCGTGCCTGACCCGCACCACCCACTCACGCATCATCGCGGACATCCCGACTTCATTGAGAAAGTCGCCAAGATCAACTGTCACCACGTTGAGCTGTTCAGCCACTTTGTCGCCCGCCTCAAGGCCACACCCGATGGCGACGGCAGCCTGCTTGACCACTCCACCATCCTCTACGGCGGCGCACTCAGCGAAGGCAATGGCCATTCGCCACATGATCTGCCCCTGGTGCTGGTCGGCGGCGCGGGAGGCGTCAAGGGTGGGCGGCGGATCACCGTGGCCGAGAAGACCCCGGCGACCAATCTGTTCTTGCGCATGCTTGAGCAGGTGGGTGTGGAGCAGGAAAGCTTCGGCGATTCCACCGGCCGCGTTTCGCTCTAGCGCGCGCGATCGAGATAAGCCTTCGCGGCCTGGTAATCGCTAGAATCAGGCTTCAACTTGGGCAGCAGCGACGTGAGCTCAGCTCGAGCCTCTTCCGGCTTGCCCATCTTGTCCATCACCATGGCCCTCTTGAAGCGGATATTCAAGGTGCGCTGGTGATCGGGAGCCAGGTTCTCGGTGGCGTTCTTGACCGCCAAATCCGCGTAATGCTTGGCTTCCTTGATCCGCTTCAAGCCCAGTTCTGTGTCTGAGCGAAAAATGTAGAGATCGGCCCAGGTCGGATGAGTCTGCTTCAGCACTCGCTTGAACAACTCTTCGGTCTGCTGCTCGAGCGCTAAGGCCTCATCGTAGCGGCCATCACCATTCAGCGCCGCGGCGAGATTCACCTGCAGCACGCCGATATTGGGATGCTCGGCGCCGAACATCTGGATCGCGCTATCGCGTGTTTTGCGCAGGTAGACCTCGGCATCCTTAAAGCGCTTGAGCGATGTGTAGAGCAATGCAAGCTCATTCCAGCACTGCATCTGGTCCATGTTGCGCTCGGTCGATTTCATGTTCCTGGCGGCAAACTCGAGCGCCGCGAGGGCTTCTTCTTTGCGATTCAGGCGATTGAGAATCGACCCATAAGTAGCCATGCGACTGAGGGCGGTCATCTTCATCTCGCGACCATACTTGCGATCGAGCGCCGTTGCTTCCTGCATCACCTGTGCCGCCTTCTCGCGTTGGCCAGCCGAGGCGTAGGATCGAGCCAGATTATTCAATTCTCCGGCCAGCTCTTCTTCGTCTTCTTTCCATTCCTTGCGACGAATGCGCAGGGCGCGCTCATTCACTTCGGCGCTCGCGGCATACTTGCCCATGTTGTAGAACGTGGTCGAAAGAGTGCTCATGACGTCCGCACCTTCTTTGGAATTCTCCCCATAAATCTGGAGAGCCTCCCGCAGCGCCTTTTCCGCTTCTTCAAATGGCCCGGTCGAATTCAGCGCGCTACCGATCTGATGCATCAGGTCAGCGCGAATCTCCGGCTTTGCCTTCACATCAGCCCGCAGCCGGTTTAAGCCCTTGATCAGCAATTCCTGCGGTGTCACCTGATACTTCGACCGCGAAGGGCTGGCGTCTTCAAAGAGCTTGACCATGAACCCGGTCACCTCCTTGGCCGCCATGGCCTCCTGATTCGCCCGGTCACGCTCAAGCCCCAACAGATGATTCTGATAGCTCACCAAACCCGCCGCCACCATCACCAGCACTACAAACGCCGCCACCACTCCCGTCGCCAGCTTGTTGCGCTGCACCAGTTTCAGGAGTTGATAACGCAAGGTCGCCGGTCGCGCCAGAATCGGCTCATTCGCCAGATACCGTCGCAAGTCATCCGCAAAGCTGCTGACGCTTGAATACCGATCCTTTGGCTCCTTCTCGAGCGACTTCTGCAGGATCGTCTCGAGGTCGCCCGATAGCGTCGCCTCCAGCTTGCGCACTGGCGCCTCGCAGATCTGCTGCACCGCGCCGAGCAGATCTGTCCGGTCCAGATACGGATGCTTGCCGGCCAGCATCTCGTAAAGAATCACCCCCAGCGCATACAGGTCAGATCGCACGTCGATCTTCGCCTGTTCCCCCCGCGCCTGCTCCGGGCTCATGTAGCGCAGGCTACCCTGCACAATGCCGGTCTCTGTCCGGGTGTTGTCGACTTCAGTGTCCAGTCGTGCGAGGCCAAAGTCGAGCACCTTCACCCGGCCTTCCGTCACCATGATGTTCGAAGGTTTGATGTCCCGATGGATCACCCCACGCTGGTGCGCATAGCTGATCGCATCGCAGATCTCGAGAAACACGCGCAATCGCTCACCGCGCTCTGGAATCCGCGGCAGATAATCGACAAGGCTCTCGCCTTCGATGAATTCCATCACAAGGTATGGCTGCCCCTGGGGCGTCAACCCGCTCTCGTAGATGGCCGCAATTCCCGGATGACTCAGCCGTGCCAGCGCCTCGGCCTCGCGTTCAAACAGGCGTTTTTCTCGCTCGCTCGCAAAGGCTCCCGAACGCATGATCTTGAGCGCTACCTTGCGTCGCGGGTTGATCTGCTCGGCCTCGTAGACAATACCCATGCCGCCTTCACCAAGGCGGTTGCCGATGCGGTAGTTGCCAAACTCGTTCGGCAGCGGTGCCGCCAGCGACAACACCGCTTCACCCACCGCATGATCCAATTGGCTACCCGCCTCGCAATGGATCAGGCTTTCCACTCGTCGCCGCAGCGAAGGATCATCGGCGCACAACGAGCCCAAAGCAATGTCTCGTTGATCGCGTGGAAGATCAATAACGGCCTCGAAGACTTCCTGGATCCTCTTCCACGCCGAAACGTTCATTCCTGATTCTTACCCCGTAATTCGTGTTGCAAGAAAGCACGCGCAAACCGCCAGTCGCGATTCACCGTCGCCGTGCTGATACCCAAATGCTCGGCTACCTGCGGGATCGTAAAGCCCCCGAACAGGATCAGATCCACGATCTCAGTCTTGCGCGGGTCGATCGTCGTCAATTGCTCGAGCGCCGCCTCAACACCGAGGATTGCCACCAGGTCGTTATCCTCCTGCGTAGCCGCATCAAACTTGCTCAGACTGATCTTCTGCCAACCGCCGCCGCGCTTGTCGCGCCGCTTCGAGCGCGCATGATCCACCAGCACCCGCCGCATTTCCCGGGCCGCAATGGCGAGAAAGTGCGCGCGGTCCTGCCAGGCCACCTCTTTGCCATGCAGGCGCAGGTAGGCTTCATTCACCACCGCGGTCGGACTCAGGGAGTGCCCCGGGTTCTCCCGCCGCATAAAGGACGCCGCCAGAGCATGGAGTCGGGCATATACGAGCGGCATAAGCTCATTGAGCGCATCCGCCTGTCCCGCCCTCCAACGCTCCAGCAGCAAAGTAATTTGCTGGTCTTCTGCCGGCTCATTTACATCAGTCACAAGTCTTAATTTTATGCTTCTTTTAATGTTTCGGCGAAATGCTGGACAAAATAGGCAAGATTGATGCGGCCACCTGTTCAGCCAACACTTCATTACCCGGTTTATTGAAGTGAATATCGTCAGAATGCTTGTCGCCGTGCTGCTTCATCAGCGCATGCAGATCATCAACTGGGATGCCAGATCGCTGGCAGAATTCGCGGGCAATCCGGTTGCGTTCCTCGATTCGCGCATTCTTCGCGCCCTTCTCGAAATCCTTACGAATCGGCGTCGTTTGCGCCCAGATCAGTTTGGCCCCCGGTGCGTACTTGCGCACCGTTTTCACCAGCGCTGGCAGATGCTTCTGGTATTCAGCTTCACTGTAGTCCCAGCCGTGCATTCCGATATTCAAATGTACTACGTTGAATCGCGCCTGCCCCAGAAACACTTTCACTTCATCGAGCAGTGCCGGATCGCCGAGCGCCTTCGACGTGGCGATACGCGCCACATAGGCTTTGTCCTTCAGCCGCTGCTCCACGCCGGCGTAGTAGCCCCGGGTGATCGAATCGCCAATCAGCATCACTCGCGGCAGAGCCGCATCCTTCATGTGCGGCAGCCACGCATCACACCATTCAATGCTCTCCCGGCGCGGCTCGAGCGCCAGCAGCAATAGCAGTAACGTCCTCATCCCAGCCTCCGGTGGAACATTTCAAGGGTCATGCCCAGACATTGACTCGCCATGGCGGGGTCATAGCGCGGCCCCTCGTCGCGAATGAACGCATGCGCCGCGTTGACCTCGCGCCATGTGTAATTCGCCTCCACTTCATCAAGGCGTGCCTGAATCTTGCGCCGTCCCTCGAGCGGCACATGCGGATCCTGCCGGCCAAAGATCATGAGCAGCTCGCCCTGGATCTCTCCCGCCCGAGCCAGCGAATCATCCTGCTTGCCACGCCCCAGCGTCCCCGTGTGAATGTCGGTGGCATAAAAGCAAGCCGTCGCCCGCACCGCCTCATGCATTGCCGCCCGAAACGCCAGATGCCCACCCAGACAAACGCCCATTACGCCAAGCTTGCCATTGCACTTCGGCAGGTTCGCCAGCGTATCGAGCAAGCACCGCGCATCGTCATCAAACGCAGCAAGCGGCTTGTCGTACTTGATGAAGTTGCCGCGGTCGGCCCCGGCCTGGTCGTAGGCCAGCACTGTGCCCGCTGACTCATACTCGTGATACACCTCCGGCACAGCCACCACATAGCCATGCCCGGCGAGAAAAGCTGCCGTCCGCCGGATTGGCCCCGTCATCTGGAAGATCTCCGAGTACAGCACCACACCAGGGTAGGCGCCCTCAGGCGTTGGTTCAAACAGGTACGTGCGCATCGGCCCGTTGGCCGTCGCCACATCGATATAGCGATCAGATTGGATAGTCACGGTAATGAAAAAGGGCGCCCCCTTTTGACGGGGGACGCCCTTCAGAGATTATCACGCTTGCGCGGGTTTACTTGCCCTTCAGCGCCACGGTGGCCGACGTGTTCTCCCATTCCATCGAGAGCGCGTTGCCGCTCAGGGTGATCTTGAACGACTCCACCAGTGCCGGCGTCGCCTTGATCTTCATCGCCACGCGACCGAGGTCCTGCCCCTGGCTGTACTCGGTGCCCCACTGGCCGGTCTGCTTGTTGACGACGAGCGTCCATTCCTTTTCGGTCGGGATCACATACAACGTGTAGTCGCCCTTCGGCACAGCGAGGTTGCCAATCGTCAGATCCGCATCCGTGTGCAGGCTGGTAGCGGCATTCGCGCCAGCACGCCACACCTGGCCATACGGCACCAGACCACCAAAGATCTTGCGGCCCTTTACCGACGGCGAGTTGTACTTGATGCTTACCGCCTTACCGGCAATCGTGGTCGACGTCTCGGCAGGGGGGCTGGCGGGGGCCTTCTTCTGCTGGGCCGAGGCAAAGCCAACCAGCGCGAGCATCATGGTCGTTGCGAGGATGAGATGTTTCATATGGGTTAGATTCCAATTTACCTTGTCGGTTACTTGGTATACGATGCGGGCATGAATCGACGCGATGCATTGAAGTCCGCCGCCGGACTCACCATCCTCAAAAGCGGCATCCTCCGCGGGCAATCCGCCCCTTCAAACAAGCTCAACGTTGCGCTCATTGGCGTCTGGGGCAGGGGAACGGCTCACTATAATTCCCTCCGCAATGAGAACGTTGTGGCCATTTGTGACGTCAACGACATTCGCACCCGCGAAGCCGCCCAGATCTTCCCCAACGCGAAGCTCCATTGGGATTGGCGCCGCGTGCTGGATCAGAAGGACGTCGAAGCCGTCGTCATCTGCACGGCCGACCATCACCACGCCTTCATCGCCAACTGGGCGCTCAATCGCGGCATGCACGTCTTCTGCGAGAAGCCGCTCGGCATCACGGTCGAAGAGGTGCGCACGGTTCGCGCCAACTACCTGCGCCAGCGCGCCAAAGTCGCCACCCAGCACGGCACCCAGCGCCACGCTTATCCCAACTTCGAGCGTCTGCGCGAGCTGATTCTCGATGGCGCCATCGGCGATCTTGTTCGCGTTCACAGTTGGGACGCCCGCCAGTTGCCGCGCCCCGGCTATCCGCAAGCCGAAGGCACGCCACCCAAGGAACTCCACTACGAGCAATGGATCGGCCCCTCCCCCTACCACCCCTACAGCCCCCAATACTTTGGCGGCTCAAATGGCCTGAATTGCCTGTTCTGGAACATGTATCGCGATTTTGGCGTGGGCCAGATGGGCGATATGGGCGCCCACACCATGGACCTCGTCTGGAACGTCGTCGACGCCGGCGCGCCCACCGAGATCGACATCGACACCGACGCCAGCGACAAGTACCATCCCGAGATCTGCCCCGTTAAGCTCAAGGCCCACTTCACTCACGCGGCCAATTCCTGGCGCGGCCCGATCGAACTCGTCTGGTATCAGGGTGGCCTCAAGCCCAATCCGCCCAAGCCCTATATCGATGTCGCTCGCGTGCCGAACGGCGCCATCTTCGAGGGCACCAAGGGCTCGATCTTTGCCGACTTCACCACCCGCGTCATCATCCCCAACAACGACGACGGCGATCTCACTTATTACAAGCGCCGCTCCAAACAAGATTTGTTGCCCCTCGTCAGCGGTACCGGCCAGCCGACGCAAAACGTGGCCCCGCGTCGCCCCGGCGCGCCGCAGACCTGGCCCAAGAGCTTCACGGCCGCTCCCAATCAACTCGCCGGCAAGACCGGCTGGGCCGACATCCAGTTCATGGAGAACGGCCTCCCCGCCGCGCTCGGCCTGCCCAATCCGAATGTCGAGAGCATCCTCGCCGGCAATCCCCAGTCCGCTCCCGATCCGTTCCAGCTTGAATGGCTCAATGCCTGTAAGGGCAAGCTCGACAACGTCCGCAATGGCACGAGCACCAAGACGAATTGCGACTTCGATTACGCTGGCACCATGATGGAACAAATGCTGCTTGGCCTCGTGGCGCATCGCGCCGGCAAGAAGCTCACCTACGATCCCGCTGCGGGCCGCGTCACCAACTCCACTGAAGCCAACGATTATCTCCGCCGCGAATATCGCGCCAACTGGAAGCTCAACGGCTAGCCAGCACGCGGTACTCCACGTTCTCGATCACCGCCGCGGTATTGTATGTGAACAGCGTAAACGGCACTGTCACATCCATGCCGCGGCGCAGTGAAATCGCCCTCCCGTTCACCGCCAGGTCCACCACCATCTGCTCATCGATAAACGTCCGGATCCGCCCCTCGCGCACCTCGATCCGAAACTTGTATTTCCGCCCATTCTCGAAGTTGAAGTAGGTGCGCGTCTCGTTCTCGCTCGCGTCCCAGTTGTCCACCGACGAGATGCCCACAATATCGCCTCCCCATCCGCCATTCACCCACGTCGCATGCGAACCCTGATAGGGAAACGTCAGCGACGCAAAGAAGTCGTTCCCCTTCACGCGAGTCGCCTCAAAGCGCACCTCGTAATTGATGCGCGGGGCAAACGCGCTCGCCGTAACGCCCGACATCGGAGCTCCCGGCGCCAGCTCAATCCGGCGGCCCTCGATCTTCACCTCGCCCCGGCGTTCAAACTTCGCCGGCGCCAATCCCTCCACTACCTGCCATTCTGCAGCAACCAGCGGCAATGCGAGCAGTAACAGTTTCCACATGTTGGCCCCATTCTATGCCCGAACCAAATATAGTAAGTGCCATATGCAGGATTTTCCGCGCCGGGACTTTGTCGCCCTCGCGGCCATCGCCCCAGCGGCGGCGGCCACGCAACCATTCTTCTCCCCTGCCGAGGCCGCCTGGATCGACGCCCTCATGGCGCGCATCATCCCCACCGATGACGCCCCCGGCGCTCGCGAAGCCGGCTGCCTCAACTACCTTGAAAAGCAACTCGCCGGCCCCCTCGCCCGCTTTGCCCCCGCCTATCGTGAAGGCCTTGCCGCGTTTCAGAAGCAACATCCCGACTTTCTCAAGCTCCCCGCCGACCGGCAGGATGCCACCCTTGAATCCCTAGGCCGCAACGCCTTCTTTGAAATGCTGATCGACCACACCATGCAGGGCTTCTACGGCAGCCCCGATCACGGCGGCAATCGCGGCGAAGCGAGTTGGAAGATGCTCGGAATCGAGAAGTACATGGGCGGAGGCCACTGGCATGGCGCTTAGTCCTGTTGATGCAGTCATCGTCGGCGCCGGCGGCGGTGGTGGCATCGTCGCCCAGCAACTGGCTCGCGCCGGCTGGAAGGTGGTCCTGCTCGAGCGTGGTCGTCATCAAAAGTTCGACGACACGCGCCACGATGAGCTCTTCTCCCAGCGCACTACCGTCCTCGGCAACGCCTTCGGCCCGGATGACAAGCGCAACATCCGCCTACGCCAGGCCGACAACGGCGATTGGGTCAAAGTCCTTCCCAGCGAGGGCGGCTATCACAACACGGCGGCCGTCGTCGGCGGCGGCACACTCAGCTACGGCGCGATGGCGTGGCGCTTTTTGCCCAAAGACTTTCGCATGCGCTCCACCTATGGCGCTCCGGCGGGCTCAACGCTCGAGGATTGGCCGATCAGCTACGAAGAGCTCGCGCCATATTACGAAATGGCCGAGTGGGAACTCGGCGTCAGCGGCAAAGCCGGCGCCAACCCCTTCGAGGGGCCCCGCGCCAAGGGTTACCCCATGCCATCCTTGCCCTTCAATCGTGAAGCCGGCCTGCTCGCCCCCGCGGGCCGCAAGCTCGGGCTTCATCCCTTTCCCATTCCGATGGCGATCAACTCGGTGCCCTACGGCGGCCGCCCCGCCTGCATCCGTTGCCCGCATTGCGTGGGCTTTCGCTGCGAGGTAGACGCCAAGAGCTCGACGGCTGTCACCGTCATCCCTCGCGCCATCGCCACCGGGAATTGTGAGTTGCGCACCGAATGCTTCGTCAAAGAAGTGCTCACTGACGCCAAAGGCAACGCAACAGGCGTCTCCTACTTCAATCGTGACGGCCGCCTCGAAACGCAACTCGCCAAAGTCGTCGTTGTCGCCGCCAGCGCCACCGAGACTGCACGCCTTTTGCTTAATTCAAAGTCGCGGCTACACCCCACCGGCCTCGGCAACCATCACGATTGGGTGGGCCGCAACATGCAGGGCCACGCCTACACCGGCGCCTTCGGCCTCTTCGAACAGGAAGTTTGGGATGGCATGGGCCCCGCCGCCAGCATCGCCACCTGCGACTTCAGCCACGGCAACGACGGCCTCATCGGCGGCGGCATGCTCGCCAACGAATTCATCCGGCTACCGTACCTCTTCGCGCGCACTACCCATCCCCCCGGTGCCCCCCGCTGGGGCAAGGCGCACAAGGATTGGCAGCGCCGCTTCTACAAGCGCTCCATCGGCGTCAAGGGCCCCGTGCAGGAAATCCCCCGCTGGGAAAATCGCGTCGAGATCGACCCCAAACTCACCGATCACTGGGGCATCCCCACCATCCGGATCAGCGGCCAGAAGCACGAGTCGGATATTCGCACCGCCACCTTTCTCGCCTCGAAGGCCGTCGCCTGGCTGCGCGCCGCGGGCGCCGTGGAAGTCTTTGAGCAACTGCCCAATCGCGCCGTTTCGGGCGGTCAGCACCAGGCCGGCACGGCGCGCATGGGCGCCGATGCCAAGCTCGGCGCCGTCGATCGCGACTGCCGCGTGTATGGCACCGACAACTTGTACATCGCCGACGGCAGCGTCCACGTCACCAACGGCGGATTCAATCCAAGCCTTACAATTCAAGCACTTGCCTTCCGAACCAGCGAACGCATCCTGGCCTCAGGCCACGTCGCCCGCCGGGCATAGGCAACTCACTTGCATCCTAAACGGCTAAACTTGAATCAAAACATAGGAAACGTTTATGCAAGTCGTCAGAGCCGCCTCAGGGTCGAGTCAAAATACTCCGAACCCGATGGGATTCCGCCTCCCGCCGGGCCTCATCGAGAAGAGCGCCAGCCGCCTGTGCTGGATCTCCATTCTCTGCGCGGTCATGACTGTCGTGCTGCTCGGCATGGAGTCCATGCTGCAGCCGGAGTTTAACAAGGCCTTCCAGCTCGCTTCGATTCGCCTCACCATTCTCGGCATTGTCTTCCTGTCGATCGGCTTCATCGTTATCCAGCGCGCCGGCTGGCTCAGCAAAGAGCGCCTGCTCGATGTGGGCATTGTCTTTCAGGTCGCCATCTCGTTTGCCATCTCGATGTTTGAGACCACTTTCGAATGGAATGGCAACATCCCCGTACTTGGCCACAGCGGCGTTGCCGTCTGGCTGGCCTTGTGTGGCCTGTTGTTGCCCAACGCGCCGCTGAAGAGCGCCATTGCCGCCACGCTCAGCGCCCTCTCATGGCCGGCGGCTTACTACCTCAATTTGAATCTCCACGGCTTTGCGCCGCTGCCCTGGAATCGCCTCATCATCTGGATCGGCCCCTTGCTGCTGGTCGCCATCTGGATGTATGTGCTCAACCTCCGCATGAACATCATGCAGTACAAGCAGATGAAGGCCGAAGAGCTCGGCAGCTATCGCCTCGATTACCTGATCGGTAAAGGCGGCATGGGTGAAGTCTGGCGCGCCAAACACAACATGCTGGCTCGCGACGCCGCCGTCAAACTGATTCGGGGCGACGTCCTCGCTGGTGCCAGCGCTCGTCAGGAATCGATGATCCGCCAGCGCTTCGAGCGCGAGGCCCGCGCCACCGCCAGCTTGCGCAGCCCCAACACCGTGGCTCTCTACGACTTCGGCCGCACCAACGACAACACGTTCTACTACGTCATGGAACTGCTGAACGGTATCGACCTCCAGACGCTGGTCGAGCGTTTCGGCCCGCTCCACCCCGGCCGCGTTGCGAACATCATTCTCGGTGTTGCCTCTTCGCTCAACGAAGCCCACGCCGCCGGCATGGTGCACCGCGACATCAAGCCGCGCAATATATTCCTCGCCAAGCAGGGTCTGCAGTATGACTTCGTCAAAGTGCTCGACTTCGGCCTCGTCAAGTCCAAGCTGTTTGAAGAAGAAAGCCTGCTCACCATGGATGGCACCGCCACCGGTACGCCCGCCTATCTCGCCCCCGAGATCGCCATGGGCGAAAAGCACGTTGACGGTCGCGCTGACCTGTATTCGCTCGGCTGTGTCGCTTACTTCCTGCTCACCGGGCGCATGGTGTTTGAAGAGCCCACACCGACGGCGATGGCCCTCGCCCACGTTCAGAAACAGCCGATCCCGTTGAGCCAACTTGAGGTCAAAGTGCCCGCGGGCCTCGAACAGATTGTGATGCGCCTGCTTGAGAAAGATCCGGCCAAGCGCATTCAGTCGGCCGACGAGTTGCACCGCATGGTACGCTCACTGCCCGACCTGCCCAAGTTCTGCGAAGATGCCGCCCGCAACTGGTGGCAGCTCAATCTGCCCGAAACGGCGCACGCCACTCCTGGCGAGCACAGCGATGATCTCGCCACGAGCGACAACATCGTTGTCGGCTCCCCGGCCGGCGTCAGCGCGCGCTAACGGTTCTTGCGGAATACCCGCCGCGCCTCGAGCGCCCACGGTGCGATCAAGCCGGCGGTATTCGCCAGTGGCAATACTGACTCGTGGAGCTGTATGCCGACTTGCGTTGCCAAAAACTCGCGCCGTGCCATCATCCTTGCCCAACTCGCCGGATACCGCGTCGCAATCTCCGTTCTCAGGGCTTCGTCCGCCAACGCGTAGCCTTCTTCCATGCGGCTTGAGAAGTAAACCTTGTTGCCCGGGATCACGTCCGACTGCAAGACCATGCCCGAGCGCAGCTTGACTTTGGAGCCGGCATGAAACGGCGCCGCCGGCCATTCGTCGTAGCCAATCAGGTGGCCGGGGTTCAATTCCACCCGAAACATTTCATGGGGCAATTGTTTGAGCGTCCAATCGTGGATCTCGCCACAATCCGCCCCCACCCCAATCCGTTCGAGCCACCCCGCCATAGCCATAAAGTAGGGCCCCGCAAAGGCTTCCACATAATCGCGTGCCGCGGCGGGCACGTCCTCTGGCCCACGGGCGATCCAGCTCGCGCGACACACATTCGACCCCCAGTACGCCACATTCGCCGACCAGGTATGCCCAACCTCAATGCGGTTGCCGCTGGCACTCGCGAGACTCACCCGGTTAGGCCCCGTCTTGCAGGTCATGTGGCATGACAGCGGCGTGCCGTCATAGGCCACACTCGCCGCCATCAGTTCGTGGTCCGTCATGCCCGGCTGCATCGTAAAGTACATCCGGCGAATTGCCTCACCCGCCTTCACATTGTTCTGCTCGAAGATCACAATGTCGGCGGCGCTCACCGTGCTGCGCAGCCCATCCTGCGCATTCACCACCCACCCCGTGCAGTTCACACACTGCTCGCGGCCCACCAACTCTCGCACCGTATCCACGATGTAGCTTGGCACATCGCTCTGCTGCGGCCGGGCGTAGGTCTTGGTTCCGATCAGCGCCACCTTGGCCCCCGGCTGGCATCCTTCGGCGCTCAGAATCTCCGCGAGGTTCCGCTCGATGGTGCGTGTTTGATCCTCGAGCGAAAACGGCCGGTACAACTCCATCCGCAATCTCTTCTCCCGCCACAGCGGGCTGATCGGCAGATACGCCTGACATTCGTTGCCCACCAGCAGCACCGGGTCCTGCTCGGTGTTCACCACGAGCAGCGCCTCTTCAAAGCGCGGATCAAAGTTGGTGAAGTAATGCAGGTTCGCAAAGTGCTCGCGATCCGCATAAATCAGCGCCACTTCATAGCCTTCGCGGTCCATGCGCTCCCGCAAGGCTTCGATCCGGTCCAGGAACAGCGGCGCCTCGAGGCGCGGGGCGGGCTCGAGGGTTGCCGTCGTGGGCCAATCGAGCTCAATCAGGGAAAAATCCGGCATAATTCTTCCAAAGTTTAGCGAACGATTACCTGCTTTACGCGTAATAGATCATTATGGGAAACCTGCGCTTCGCTCTCCGCAACCTTACCCGCACGCCAGTCGTATCCGCGGTCGCCATCCTTTCACTCGCCCTCGGCATCGGCGCCAACACCGCCATCTTCAGTTTCTTCGAGCAAATCCTGCTGCGGCCGCTTCCCGTTTCCCAACCCGACCAGCTCGTCTACTTCACCGCTAACGGGCCTCGCAACGGCTCGAACTCGAGCAACAACGCCGGCGGCATCGATTCGATCTTCAGCTACCCGATGTATCGTGACCTTGAGCGCACCCAGACGGCCTTCACCGGCATTGCCGCTCATCGTATCCAGTCGTTCAATCTCTCCTATAACGGCCAGAGCTCCAACGCCCGCGGCGTCCTCGTTTCTGGCTCTTACTTTCCGGTGCTCGGCATCAATCCCGCCGCCGGCCGGCTGCTGCAACCCGATGACGACAAGAACGCCGGCGAACACCGCGTGGTCGTCCTCGCCCACGGCTACTGGAAAGAGAAGTTCAATTCAGACCCCGCCATCATCGGCGGCAAGCTGCTCGTCAACAGCATCCCGATGACGATCATTGGTGTTGCCCCCGAGGGCTTCCGCGGCACCACCTTCGGCGAATCCATTTCGATCTTCGTGCCCATCAGCATGCGCCCCACTCTCGTGCCTGGCTGGCAGGGTTTTGATCAGCGCAACAGCTACTGGGTTTATGTCTTCGCCCGCCTCAAGCCCGGCGCCACGTTCGAGCAGGCACAGTCGTCGATCCATTCCACTTTCATCAACATCATCAAGGAAGTCGACTTCCCCCTCAACAAGGACCTCAGCGAACGTGGCAAGAAGAACTTCCTCGAGCAGAAGCTCACCCTCCATCCGGGCAATCGTGGTCAGAGCTCGGTAACCCAGGAAGGCACAACGCCCATCACCCTGCTGTTCTTCATCACCGGCTTCGTGTTGCTGATCGCCTGCGCCAACATTGCCAACCTGCTGCTCGCCCGCTCGGCCCAGCGTACCCGCGAGTTCTCTATCCGCCTCTCGCTCGGGGCCACGCGCATGCAGGTGATCCGCCAGTTGCTGGCCGAGTCGATGCTGCTTGCTCTCCTTGCCGGTCTTGCTTCGCTGTGGGTTACCTATGGCACCTCCGCCATGGTGATTGGCTTTCTCGCCCGCGGCTCCGGCGACGTGTTTGATTCGAGCCTCAATCCCACCACACTGCTCTTTACGCTTGCCATCTCACTGCTCACCGGTTTCCTGTTCGGCCTCTTTCCGGCCTATCACGCCACTCGCAACGAGCTCGCTGGCAGCATGAAGGATCAGGCGGGCAATCTCTCCGCCACCGGCGCCGCCTCACACTTCCGCCGCGTGCTCGTCACCGCCCAGATCGCCCTCTCGCTCATGTTGCTGATCTCGGCGGGCATGTTCCTGCGCAGCCTCACCAACATCATGACGCTCGACCTCGGCTTGCGCACCGATAACCTCATCGCCTTTGGCGTGTCCCCCGGCCTCAGCCAATACACGCCCGAGCGCACGCGCATCTTCTTCGAGCAGGCCGAGCAAAAGCTAAAGGCCTTGCCCGGCGTGGACAGCGCCGTTGTGTCCATGGTGCCGCTGCTAGCCGGCGACAACCACGGCAACAACGTTAGCGTCGACGGCTTTGTCCCCGGCCCCGATACGGATACGAATTCCATGCTCAACGCGGTCAGCCCCGGCTTCTTCTCGACCCTCGGCATCACTGTGCTCAAGGGCAGGGAATTCACCGATAGTGACGTTCTCAACATGCCCAAGGTCGCCATCGTCAACGAGACTTTCGAGCGCAAGTTCGGCAATGGCCGCAGCCTGCTGGGCGCCCGCATGCAACGCGGCGCCGGGGGCAAGAACGATATCGAAATTGTCGGCGTGGTCCGTAACGCCAAGTACAGCAGCGTCAAAGACGAGATCCCCCCGATCTTCTATCTGCCCTTCCGCCAACAAAAGAACCTCGGTTCGGCCGCAATCCTGATCGCAAGCAAGTTACCGCCGGAAACACTGCTTCCCTCCGTCCGCCGCACGATCGCCGAAATCGATGCCACGCTACCGCTTGAAGACGTCAAGAGCCTTTCGGCCCAGGTGAACGAAAACGTCGATGTCGATCGGCTCGTTTCCACACTGGCCGGCGCCTTCGCTGGCCTCGCCACGCTTCTCGCCGCCGTCGGCCTCTATGGTGTGCTCGCCTTCACGGTGGCCCGGCGCACGCGTGAGATCGGCATCCGCCTCGCGATTGGCGCCGATGCAGGAGACGTTCGCAATCTCGTGTTGCGCGAAGTGGTTTGGATGCTCGCGATCGGCGTGGCGATCGGTTTGCCGGCGGCGATTGCACTGATGCGCTTTGCCGAATCGCTCCTGTTCGGCGTCACCAGCAGCGACCCCGTCATCCTCACCGGCAGCATCGTCCTGCTGGCCGCCGTATCGCTGTTTGCCGGTTATGTGCCCGCTCGTCGCGCCATGCAGATCGAACCCCTCGAAGCATTGCGCTATGAGTAGTATCAGTGCACGTTGAAGGATTGCGCCGTTATCGCTGGCGCGACAAGCAGGTTCTCCTGCATGAGGATCATCGCTGGGTTTTGCCGCTCGTGGCCGATGCCCAGCAGCAGGGCCTTCTGCCTCACCCCACACGGGTAATCCTCTTCGATCGCCATACCGATGCTGCTGAACCGGGCCCGCTCAGCCCTGTCACCACACCAGGCGACGTCTATCGCGCCTGCCAGCTCGAGCTCAGCCATCACGATGACGATTGGATCATGGCCGGCATCCGTCTGGGCCTGCTGGCTGATGTCTTCATCTACGGCGTCGATGATCGTATGAACGACCTGCCCAAACAGGTCGGCGATTACGCTATCTTTGGTCGCTACGAGATGCCCGGCTCGCTTGGCCCTGTCGGGGTTCGCGCTCGCGAGGTGCTCGATTGGACGGCTACGCCGATTCTGCTCGACATCGATCTCGATGTTTTCGCCTATGCCTACCGCGAAGCCGTTTGGCCTTGGACGCCCGCCATGTTCGCCCGCGAGTTTGGCCCAAGCCTTGCCCCCTTTCGCACCTATCTCGATCGCGCTGGCCTGATCACCATTTGTCGCGAAGCCGGCTGCTGTGGCGGCGAGGAGCACGCCGACGAGATCTGGCGCCACGTCCGCCACTATCTGTTTGGCGACGAACTCCTTGACATCACCGAAGCAACTTAAGTAGCTTCAATCCCATGACTTCTCGCGAACGCCGCAAGCTGCTCGCCCTCGGCGCCAGCTTTGCCCTCGCCTCCTGCAACAAGCAGCCGGCCGCTTCCACCGCCGCCAAGCCCACCAGTGGCCTCACCATGCGGCCCTATGGCGAGCGCAGCCCTTATGAGAAAGCCCAGCGCGGCGCTCGCGAATCCACCAAGAGCATCGGCGTGGGCTCGAGCCGCACTCCACTCCAGGATCTCTACGGCACCATCACGCCTTCTTCGCTCCACTTCGAGCGCCACCATGCCGGCGTGCCCATCATCGACCCGGCACAGCACAAACTCGTCATTCACGGCCTCGTGGAGCAACCCGTCAGCTTCACCCTCGATGACCTCAAACGCTTCCCCGCAGTGAGCCGCCCTTACTTCATCGAGTGCTCCGGCAACGGGGGCGGGGAACTGGCCGGTAACGCGGGCGCCGACCCCAGCCGCTCCCACGGGCTCATCTCCAATTCCGAGTGGACCGGGGTCAAGCTTTCCACTGTCCTCGCCGCCGCCAAGGTCCAACCCGGCGCCAAATGGGTAATCGCCGAAGGCGCCGATGCCTGCCGCATGGCGCGCAGCATCCCCATCGCCAAATGCATGGACGACGCCATCCTTGCCTATGGCCAGAACGGCGAAGCGTTGCGCCCCGAACAAGGCTACCCGCTGCGGCTGCTCCTACCCGGTTGGGAAGGTAACGCGAGCATCAAGTGGCTTCACCGGCTTCATGTCGCGGATGCCCCGGCCATGACGAATCAGGAGACCGCCCACTACACCGATCTCCACCCCGACGGCAAGGCCAGCATCTTCACCTTCGAGATGGAAGCGGCCTCTGTCATCACGCGCCCATCGGGCGGGCAGAAACTCGCAGGCGCGGGTTTCTATGAGATCAGTGGCCTTGCCTGGTCTGGCCGTGGCAAGGTCAAGGCTGTCGAGATCTCAACCGACGGCGGCAAGACCTGGAAACCCGCCACCCTCGACGAACCCGTGCTGTCAAAGGCCGTGGCCCGCTTCCGTTTCCCCTGGCAGTGGGACGGCCAGGCCACCACCATCGCCTCGCGCTGCATCGATGAGACCGGCTACATCCAACCCACCCGCGACGAGATCATCGCCGCCCGCGGCATCAACAGCAACTATCACTACAACGGCATCAAAAACTGGTCGGTCAAGGCCGACGGGAGCGTCACCAATGTTTAGCGCGATCGTGCTTGCCACCCTGCTGGCCCAATCGGGCAAGCCTGTATCCCCCGCCGAGCTCAAGGCCCTCGACATTACAATCTTCCCCGATGGTCGTGGCCTTCCCACCGGCAAGGGCACTGCCGCCCAGGGGGCTGCGGTTTACAAGGAAAAGTGCGCCGAGTGCCACAACGAGAAGGGTGAAGGCCGCGAGGCCCAATACCCCCGCCTTGTTGGTGGCGTTGGTTCGCTCACCTCCGCCAAACCCGTCAAGACCGTCGGCAGCTATTGGCCTTACGCCACCACCGTTTACGACACGATTTACCGTGCCATGCCCTACGAGACGCCGCGCACGCTCACGCCGGATCAGGTCTACTCCGTCACCGCGCTGCTGCTTTACTGGAACGGCATCATTACCGAGCAGTTCGAGCTCAACGAGAAGACCCTGCCTCAGGTGAAGATGCCCAATCGCGACGGCTTTGTGCCCGATTCGCGACCCCATCAGAACCGCAAGAAGTAGACAATGGGAACAATGGGTCTTGACCTCGTTGTTCTCTTCGAACACCCCGAGTGGCAGAAGCCACTGTTCGCCGCCCTCGATCGTCGCGGCGTCTCCTATGCGGCTTACGATCTGAAGCAGGCCGCCTTTGATCCCGAGGCGTTGCCCGCCGCGCCGCTGTACTTCAATCAGGCAAGCCCCAGCGCATATGTCCGCGGCAACACGCGCGCGGTGCCGTTCAATCTCTCGCTTATGCGTTCTCTTGAGCTGCGTGGCGCCCGCGTGTTGAATGGATATCGCGCCTTCTCACTCGAGTTGCGCAAGAGCGAGCAAATCGCCCTCATGGCTGGCTTGGGGATCGATCATCCGCGTACGCTCGCCTTCAACGACGTCGAGGCGGCCCTCGCCAAATGGCAGGGCGGCTGGCCTGCGCTCGTCAAGCCCGAGCAGGGTGGCAGTGGCGCCCGCATGTTCCTGCTCAACGAGCCCGACGAGTTGCGTCGCCTCCTGCGCGATCAGCCCGACCTCTGGCTGCCCGACAATCTGCTGCTGCTCCAGGAGTACTTTGAGGTCGACAAGGCGAAGGGCATTGTCCGCATGGAGTTTCTCGGTGGCAAGCTGCTCTACGCCATGCGCGTCGTCTCCCACGGCGCTTTCAATCTCTGCCCCTCGGAGGCCTGCAATCCCGAGGCGGGCGGCGATTCGATCTGCGTCATCCCCGAGCACAAGCCCGCCAAGCCCGTCGAGTTCTATCCTTATGCGGAAGTGCCCGCAGCGGCGGTTGCTGCCGGCGAAAAGATTGTGGCCGCCGGAGGCCTCGATGTTGCTGGCATCGAGTATCTCGAATCCTCCGACGGCCGGCTTGTTATCTACGACATCAAC
>CAZBTA010000048.1:0-26487 GCA_964494515.1 uncultured Bryobacter sp. | reverse complement strand
TTCATAGTGCCCATTGTTAAGGAAGGACATGTAACCAACCAGGTAAGGCCAGTACAATTCGCCCTTCATCGACACCATCCGCAAGAACCTGATCGTAATGATCACGCCTGTCTCTGACGTCGATGGCCGCGAGCGCATGGTCGACCTCTACAATTGGCGGCGCGCTCATGAGAAGCAGCCCTCGCCCAACCTCATCTACTGGGGCAAGTACGTCGCGCACGACAACAACCGCGATGGCATGAATCTCTCGCTCGCCCTCACGCGCAATGTCTGGAAGACCTTCTTTGAATACCACCCGCTCGTGCTGCACGATCTGCACGAGAGCGTGCCATTCCTCTACGTATCCACCGGCATGGGGCCTTACAACGCCTGGTACGACCCGATTCTCATCAGCGAGTGGCAGAAGCTCGCCTATCACGAAGTGGAGCAGATGACCAAGCGCGGGGTGCCTGGCGTGTGGACGCATGGCTTCTACGACGGCTGGGCGGCCAACTACATGTTCCTCGTCGCCAACGGCCACAACGCGATCGGGCGCTTCTATGAAACCTTTGGTAATGGCGGCGCCGATACGCGCCGTCGCAGCGTGCCCGCCGCCTCGACCACCCGCACCTGGTTCCGGCCCAACCCGCCGCTACCCGAGGTGGATTGGAGCATCCGCAACAACGTCAACATGCAGGAGAGCGGCACGCTGTTCGCGCTCAACTACACCGCGCGCAACAAGGCCGAGTTTCTGACCAACTTCTATCAGAAGGGCCAGCGCAGCATCGCCAAGGCCACCACCGAGGGCCCCGCCGCCTATGTCGTGCCAGGCGATACGCCCCGGCCCGGCCTTGCCGCCGACCTCATGCGCATCATGGATCTGCAAGGCGTCGAGGTACACAAGCTTGATGCCGCCGCCGAGATCACCACCAAAGCCGGCAAGCGCAGTTTCCCGGCCGGCAGCTACGTCATCCGCATGGATCAGCCCTACTCCCGCATGGCCGACATGCTGCTCGACCTGCAGTATTACAACGTCAATGACACGCGCCCCTATGACGACACCGGCTGGAGCCTTGGCTACCTGCGCAATGTCGAAACCGTGCGTGTTACCGATGGCAACATTTTGAAGGCCCCGATGTCCCTGGTCGCTGGCGTGCCCAAGCTCAACACGCAGGTCACGGGCGCGAGCGCCCCGAAGGCATGGGTGATCACGCACACGGCCGACAACAATCTCGCCACCTTCCGCTATGCGCTCAAGGACGTTAAGATGTGGGCCGCCGAGGCCGCCTTCGAAGCCGGCGGCGCGAAGTTCAACCCGGGCGCGGTCATCATTCCGGCCGAGAATCTCGCCGCCAAC
Source organism: uncultured Bryobacter sp. (assembly GCA_964494515.1). Classification (GTDB taxonomy): domain Bacteria; phylum Acidobacteriota; class Terriglobia; order Bryobacterales; family Bryobacteraceae; genus Bryobacter. The sequence goes on along the minus strand of CAZBTA010000048.1, from coordinate 25,151 downwards.
CGCCTCAACGAAGCCGCCGCTGGCCTTGGCCTCAAGATCACCGGTGTCGACGCTGTGCCCACAGTGGCCAAACACGAACTCGTCGCCGCGCGCATCGCCCTCGTTCACACCTGGACCAGCACACAGAACGAAGGTTGGGTTCGTTTGGCGCTCGAAGCGGCCAAGGTGCCCTTCGACTACATCAGCGATCAGAAGATCGCCCAGATCACCGACCTCCGCTCGCGCTACGACGTCATCCTCTGGGGCCCGATCAACGGCTCAAGCCAGAGCATCGTCAACGGTATCCCCAAGCGAGCGGGCGAGCCGGCCATCCCCTGGAAGGCCTCCGAGCTCACGCCCAGCTTTGGCACCGGCCCTGACCAGACCGATGACATCCGGGGCGGCATGGGCCTCACCGGTCTCGTCAACCTGCAGCGCTTCATTGAAGCCGGCGGCTTGTTCATGACCATCGGCGGCAATGCTTCGATCCCGATCGATTACGGCCTGATCGATGGCGTCTCGATCCAGCCCACGCGCGAACTGCAGGCCCGCGGCAGCGTGCTGCTCAGCCAGGTGGCCGACCGGCTCAGCCCGATCGTCTACGGCTATGACGATCGCATCCCGGTTTACTTCAACAACGCCCCGGTCTTCCAGGTGTCGCGCCCCGGCATGGGTGGCGGCGGTGGCCAGGGGGCTCCTGCCCCCGCGGGTCGTCCCACCGGTCGTGGCGGCATCAATGATCCCGACGTCGTCCAGGCGCGCCCCTATCAGGAACCAAGCCTGCGGCCTGCCGCTGAGGAGATCCCCGACGCCATGCGCGCCTACCTGCCTCCGGCGGACATGACGCCGCGCACGGTGCTGCGGTTTGTTGGCGCGAACGAGCTGCTGATTTCCGGCATGCTTGCCGGCGGTCAGGAACTCGCCGGCAAACCGGTCATTGTCGACGTCCCGGTCGGCAAGGGCCACGTCGTGCTCTTCGCCAACAACCCGATGTGGCGCCACCAGACGCAGGGCAGCTGGTTTATGGTCTTCAATGCCGCCATGAACTTCGCCAACCTCAACGCTGGTCGTCCGGGGGCGAAATAGCTCTGCACGAAATCCGGGGCGCGAGCGTCAACAGATTCAGAGCGATGCTGCTACGGGTCCTCACTTTCGCTATTTGTTTGCCGCTTTGGGGCGCGAAGTTCGTCGTGCTGCAGAGTGGCTTCCACCTCAAAGTGGACAAGTGGGAAGTGCGGGATGGCGAAGTATTGCTCCACCGCGAGGGTGGCGTCATGACATTGCGCGCCTCGCAGGTGGTTGATTTTGTGGAAGAACCAGACGCTCCCGCCCCCGTCGCTGTCGCCGCACCGGTGGAGACGCCAAAGGCGAAAGCCCCCGAGCCCCCCGCCGACCCCAGGCGCGTCATCGCCGAGATGGCCGAGCAGTATGGGCTGCCGGCGAGCTTTGTGGCCAGTGTCGCGCGAGCTGAGAGCGCTTACAATCCCAACGCCGTCAGCAACAAGGGCGCCATTGGCGTAATGCAGCTCATGCCTGGCACGGCGAAAGCGCTCGGCGTTGACCCAAACGATGTGCGCCAGAATATTGAAGGGGGCACGCGGCTGCTGCGCGATCTGCTCCTGCAGTATCAGAATGACCCTGACCAGGTGCGCAAGGCGCTCGCCGCCTACAACGCCGGCCCGGGAGCGGTGGAACGACACGGCGGCGTCCCGCCCTATCGCGAAACGCAACAATATGTAGAAAAGGTCCTCAAGACCTACCAGAGTTCAAAATAAATGGCCACCGACCGCGCGCCCCTGCTGAAGAATACCGAACAGGAAGAAATCGACGCCCGCCGCCTCGCGCTGCGCTACCGCGCCGAGTTTGTGGACCTGCGCAACGCCGAGATCGACCACGATCTGTTCCGCACGATTCAGGTGGACCTGATGTTCCGCTACAACTTCGTGCCGTTGCACGCGGATGCCAATGGCGTGCTTGAGATTGCCATCGCCGATCCGCGCAACTTGCAGATGATCGATGAGTTGAGCGGGTTGCTGGGCAAGAAGCTGCGCATCCGTGTCGCCACGCTCAGCCAGATCTCCGACCGGCTCAAGAAAACCGAGCAGAGCCAGCGCGTTCTCGAAGAAGTCACCGAAGGTTTTACGCTCGACGTTGTCGGCGACGAAGAAAACCCGGAAGAAACGCTCTCGATCGACAAGCTCAGTGCTGATAGCGACACCGCGCCCGTGATTCGCCTGGTCGACACCACGATCTTCAACGCCCTCGAGCGTCGCGCGAGCGACATCCACATCGAGACGCGCGATCAGGAAGTCGCCATCAAATATCGCATCGACGGCGTGCTGCAATACGCCATGCCGCCGATCGCCAAGGATTGGCATTCGGCGATCATCTCGCGTATCAAAGTCATGAGCGAGCTCGACATTGCCGAGCGTCGCGTGCCGCAGGACGGCCGCTTTCGCGTGCGCTACAAGGGCCGCCTGATCGACTTCCGCGTTTCCATCATGCCGACCGTGCATGGTGAGGACAGCGTGCTTCGCGTGCTCGACAAAGAGAGCATGAGCGAGAAGTTCACCCGCCTTTCGCTTGAGGTGGTGGGCTTCTCCGAGCGCGACGTCACCAAGTTCCGCCGCTACATCAAGGAGCCCTACGGCATGGTGCTCGTCACGGGCCCCACCGGCTCGGGCAAGACCACCACGCTCTACGCCTCGCTGAGCGAGATCCAGAACGACGAAGACAAGATCATCACGATTGAAGACCCGGTTGAGTACCAGCTCAAGGGCGTCACCCAGATCCCCGTCAACGAGAAGAAGGGCCTCACGTTTGCGCGTGGTCTGCGCAGCATCCTGCGTCATGACCCCGACAAGATCCTCGTCGGCGAAATCCGCGATCAGGAAACAGCGATCATCGCCATCAACGCCGCGCTCACGGGCCACCTTGTCTTCACCACGGTGCACGCCAACAATGTGTTCGACGTGCTCGGCCGCTTTCTGAACATGGGCGTTGAGCCTTACAACTTTGTCAGCGCGCTCAATTGCATCCTCGCTCAGCGCCTGGTGCGTCAGATCTGCCCCCACTGCAAGACGCCCGCGCCGGCTACCGACCAGGAGTTGCTCGACAGCGGCCTCGACCCGGCCCACTGGCGCGATGTCACGCTCTACGAGGGCAAGGGTTGCTTTGAGTGCGGCGGCACGGGATACCGCGGCCGTACCGCCATTCATGAGTTGCTCGACCTCACCGAAGAGATCCGCGAAATGATTCTCGAGCGCCGCCCCACCTCGCAGATTCGCGTCGCCGCGCGCCAGCAGGGCATGAGCACGCTGCGCGAGAGCGCTCTCGAGCGGCTGCGCGAAGGCCTGACCACGCTCAAGGAAATTAACAAGGTGACCTTCGTCGAATGAGCTTTCTCGATCAATTGCGCAATCTTGTCGATGAACCACCGCCGGCTTTCGCCTTTGAGATCGGCCCCGCTGGACTTTCCCACTGGCAGCAGGGCAAAGTGCGCCATGAGCAAATCGTGGGCCTCGATCACGCCGTCGATGCCGAAGCACTTGCCGCAACGCTGCGATCAGTCACTCCCGCCCCCAGCGGCAACCGCAAGCGCCCGGCAGCCCTGATCCTGCCCGACAACGCCGCCCGCGTGGCGCTGATGGATTTTGACCAGTTTCCCCGCAAGGCAGAAGAACAGGTTGGCCTGTTGCGCTTCCGGCTGAAGCGTACCGTGCCGTTTGATGTCGACACGGCGATCATCCGTTATCAAACCACCCCGCGCTCCGGCAACAAGGTGGACGTTACCGTCGCCGCAATTGCCGTTGAGACGCTGGCGCCTTATGAGGCCGCCTTTCGCAATGCGGGCTTTCACCCCGGTTTCATCACCGTGGCCGGGCTGATGACGGCCAATCTCGCCGCCCCCAACACAATCACGGTTCGGCTGGCCGGCCACACGCTCACGCTTTGCTATTTCGACCAGCAGAGCCTGCGGCTGTTCCGCTGTGTGGATCTGCCGAACATCTCGCTCGATGAGATCCTCACCATTGTGGATCCCTCGCTTGCATACCTTGAGGACGAGTTGCAGACCAAGCCGCAACGCATCGATTGCTGCGGGCTGGGCAATCTCACCACGATCTTCACCGATCACATGCACGCCAACTGGAAAGTCGACGTCCAGCCGTTACGCGGCAAGTCTGCCGTGGTGGAATCGCACAACGCCGGCCTCTATGGCTACCTTGACGCATTGGGGGTGCACTAGTCGATGAACGCCCGCATCCCGATTAATCTTGCCAGCGAACCGTTCCGCCGGGATCGCGCCCTGCTGGTGGCCTCCATCAGTCTGGCGGCCATCCTCACGGTCAGCCTTGGCTCGCTGATCTGGCTGGTGATCAGCGAAAGCACCCGTACGGCCGAAACCCGCGCCGCTGTCGAACGCCTCGAAGACCAGATGCGTCGTACCAGCCAGGAACAAGCCAAGGTCGACGGTGTTCTGCGCCAGCAACAGAATTCCGACGTTCTCGATCGCAACATCTTCTTGAACACGCTCATTTCACGCAAGGCCGTGAGCTGGACCCAACTGTTTGCCGACCTCGAAAAGGTCATCCCCGGTAACGTGCGCCTGGTAAGCGTGCGGCCACAGATCACCCCCACCAACCAGGTGATTCTCGACATGACGGTGGGGGCCAACACGGGCGAACCCGTCGTCGACATGCTGATGAAGCTCGAAGCCTCACCGCTGTTTGGGGCCACCACCATCACCACCATGCTGCCGCCCAGCCAGAATGAAACCTTGTACCGCTATCGCCTGAGTGTGAACTATGCGCCCAAATCTGAATCTCGGTAATCTCGACTGGCGCGACCCGCGTGTCTACATGCGCGCGATCCTCGGCGTGTTGCTGCTCGGCAACCTGGTGGCCTTTTACCTGCTGCTGTTTCCGCCCGGCGGCAGCTTTGATGAGATCGACAGTCGCCTCGTCGAGTTGCGCCAGCGCAGCATTGCCCAAACCCGTAATCTCGATCGCGTCAAGGCCCTCGCCACCAAGGTGAAGGACAGCCGCACAGCTGGCGACAAGTTTTTGAACTCCTACTTCATGGAGCGCCGCAAAGCCGCCAGCACCATCGTCAGCGAGCTTTCCACTCTGGCGAAGCAAGCGGGCATCAAGCCCCGCGAGCACGCCTTTGTTCTCGAACCAATTGAGGGCGCCGAAGACCTCTCCATGATGACCGTCAACGGGAGCTATGAAGGCACCTACGCCGACCTCATCCAGTTCGTCTACCGCATCGACCATAGCCCGCGTTTTCTCATCATCGAAAACCTGAGCGCCTCGCCCCAGCAGAACAGCGGCACGCTCAACATCAGCATCCGCTTCCACGTCTTTGTGAAAGAGGTCCCCGGAACCTGATGGCACTCCAAATGAAGATGGGGGGCAACCCCAAACAGTTCGCAATTCTTGGTGTGCTGGGTTTGGTGCTGCTCTACCTCGTTTACTCCAACTACAGCGGCGATTCTTCTGTCCCGGATCGTCCAACACCTCGCCCAGCCGCTCCGACGCCGGCCGCTGTGACAACGCCTGTCAAGAAGACGGATGATCGCCGGCGCGCCCAGCTCGATCGCCGCGCCCAGGAATTCCGTCCGCGTGTCGGCCCGGCGCGCCCTGAAGATCGTCCAGACCCGATGACCGTCGACCCCACGCTGCGCCTCGACCTGCTCGCTCGTCTCGAGAAGATTCAGATCAGCGGGGGAATGCGCAGCCTCTTTGATTTCTCAAACGTGCCAGTGGTAAGCAACGCGCCAATCCCCAAGATCATCCCCGCCGCCAAAAAGCCCGTTGCGCCCAAGCCATTCATCGGCCCCATGCCCGAGCCGCCCAAGCCGCCCAAGCCCGTCGTGCAGGCGCCTGTGGCGCCGCCGATCCCGCTGCGATTCTACGGCTTTGCCAGCAGTCCACGCGGTGGCCAGAAGCGCGCCTTCTTCCTCGATGGTGAGAACATCGTCGTGGCCGGTGAAGGAGATTCGATCAAGGGGCGATATAAGGTAATCCGGATTGGCCTGGCAAACGTCGTAATGGAAGACACGCAGTTCAAGCAGCAACAAACGCTGCCCATCGTGCCTGATCCCACCGGAGGCGATTAACCCCTTATGCGGCACCCGCAAACATCCCGGCGTCAAGGCCAACGCGGCTTCGCCCTGCTGTTCATCTTTGCGATGGCTGGCATGGCGGCCATGATGCTGTACATGGAACTGCCCCGCGCCGTGTTTGAAAGCCAGCGCGCCAAAGAGGACCTGCTGCTCAGCCGCGGCCAGGAATACCAGCGCGGTATCCAGCTCTACTACCGCAAGTACCGCAAATACCCCACCACGATGGAAGAGCTCGAGAAGACAGCCGGCATTCGCTTTCTCCGCCGGCGCTATGTCGACCCCTTCTCGGGCAAAGACGATTGGCGCCTGGTCCACGTCGGGCCCACCGGGCAGTTCACCGATTCCAAGGTGATCAAGCCACCCCAACCCGCCAACGGCTCCAGCAGCAGCCTTTCAAGCAGCATCAGCGCCGAACAACAGCCTAAAGAAGACCCCAATGATCCCGCCCTCAAGCGCCGCGCCAGCGATACCAGCGCGTCCGAGATCGGCGGGCAGAACGGCGCGCTCGCCCAGAATCAAGCCGATCCCAATCAGGGGGCCGTGCCTCCGCCCATACCGCCCTACAACGCCAACCCGTACCCGGGTCGCACCGTAGGCAGCACCACCGGCAACATCCCCACCACGCCCAGCTATGGTGGCGTGGGTTCGGTTGGATCTACCGGTTCGGTTGGCTCGGTGGGCTCAGTTGGCTCAGTAGGCTCGGTCGGCGCCGGCTTGCCCAACACCACCCTGCCGGGTCAGGTAGCCAACTCCCAGTTCGGTGGCGCCGTCCCGATGCCGATCAATCCCAACACCTCGCAGATCGCCCCTGGGCAACGTCCGATCACACCCGAGCAAATGAGCCCGGCCCTTGACGTGATCCAGCGCCTGCTCACCCAGCCGCGCACACCGCCGCCTGGGGTAATCACCGGCACCACACCCACCACCAGCACGTCGAGCGGCATCTCTGGCACATTCACCGCCAGCGGCCCCGCCGCCAATGGCGGCAACGGTCAGTTCGGTGGCGGCGGTATTGCCGGCGTAGCCAGCAAGCACGAAGGTCGCGGAATCAAGATCGTGAACGAACGCGAACGGATCGAAGAGTGGGAGTTCATCTACGACTACGCCAAAGATACGGGTCGTGGTCGTCCCAACGCCAATACCCAAACACAACAGCCCAATCAGACGGGCATCCCCGGCTTGACGAACAGCGGGTTCGGCAATAACACCAACAACCCTGGCTTCGGTGGTCAGGGCGGCGGCAACAATCAGGGCGGCCGCCCCCGCACCCGGTCCAACTAGTCGTTACAGCGCGACGTAGCCGCGGCGGATGCCTTGCGTAACGGCTTCGGTACGTGAGCCCGCATTGAGCTTGGTCATCAGCGAGCTCACATGGAACTTTACCGTGTGCTCGGTGATGTTCAGCCGCCAGGCAATCTCTTTGTTCCCCACGCCCTCGGCCAGCAGCCGCAACACTTCGCGCTCGCGATTGGTCAGCGTCACTTCATCGGCCTGAGAGGGGCTTTGCAGCGCGAGTTGCTCCATCTCCTGTGCGGGAAACACCAGCAGGCCAGCCGCCGCGGCTTCAAGCGCGGCGCGGATCTCGATCGGGCTCGCATTCGGTGGCAGTGCCCCGCGCGCTCCCTGGCGCAGCATGGTCGAGGCTGGCTGCTCGGTGAGCAGCACTACGGGCAGCGGTGGCGGGTCATTATGAATCTCATCAAACTGGCGATCCGAGAGCAGGACATCGGCGAGCTCGCCCGACTTCGACATCTGCATTCCCATTTGTTGTTCCAGCAAAGCGCGCAGCCCCGCCTCAACGACGGGACTCGATGCGTCAATACGAACTCGTGTCATGCAGCTGTCCTGATCCTCCTCTCATCGCCTCCGAGATCGATGTGCACCTCGCGCATGCCGCTACCGCGCCCGCGAAAGAACTGCATTCGCACCAACCCCTGCTGATTCAAACGAGTTTCCAATCCGTCTTGTGACGTAAAAAACTCGCCGTCTACACCAATTATCACGTCTCCGGCACGCAGTGACGCCAATTCAGCGCGACTGCGTGGCGCTACTGATTGGATGCGGAAAGCCCAGCGTGGATGCGCGCCGCCATCCAGCGCCATCGGCTCAACAGTAACGCCGAGCCGTGGCCCCTCGGCCGCGCGCTCGATAAACCGCGCCACCTCGCGCGAGGGCACGGCAAATCCATGCGGCCCGGCCACCATCGTATTGATGCCGACCACGCGCCCGGCGGCGTCGGCCAGCGCTCCGCCGCTGTTGCCTGGCGCCAGCAGAATCCGGCTGCGCAACCAGCGCTGACCGCCCATCATGCCTTCGCCATCAAACACACCATTCGACAGCGCGCCAACAAAGCCCAGCGGATTGCCTACCGCCACCACCGTGTCGCCACGCTCAAGAGTGCTGCTATCGCCCCAGCTCGCCGGCGCTGCTTCGGCCTCAACGGCCAACAACGCCAGATCGCGCCGCGGGTCACGCTTGAGCAGCCGCGCGCTCACCACGCGGCCATCCCAAAACTCGATTTCGATGTTCTCTCCCCGTACCACATGCGCGTTTGAGACGATGCGCCCCGTCGCGTCCCACACCACACCAGAGCCACCACCCGCGCGCCCCTCGTCAATGCGCACCTGCACCGTCACCCGGCGCAGCGCTTCGGCCACTTCCCCCGGGTTCACGCAACTCTCCTCGCGCCCGGCCGCCGACCGATCTCAACCCAAAGCTCCACCTCCTGCCCGGCTCGCACCACGCGCACCGGCACTCGCTCGCCAATATGCGGCGGCTCGAGGAACTCCTGAATCGTGGCAAAATCCTGCACGCGCTCCCCACCCATCGCCACAATCACGTCACCCACCAGCAGGTTTGCCGCCTCACATGGCGACCCATGCTCCACCGACAGCACAATCATCCCGGCCGGCTGCGGAATCGGTTGCAAGCCCACTCCGAGATAACCCCGGCCCAACTCGCCATGCGCTTCCACCACCTGGACAAACTGATGCAGATTCGAACTCGGGATCACCACCGTCGCCCCCCGCACCAGCCCACCCGTCGCCAGCCCCAATATCGTCCCATCCGCCCGCAGTACCAGCCCGCCATGATTCAACCCACCCACCAGCCCATCAATCCGGATAAAGCCGTCTATCTTGCCGCCCTTCCACGAGCGCCACGCCCCCGACAATCCACCCACGATGCCCAGCCCGGCGTTCAGGCCCGTTTCCGGGTCTCGCCCCACCACCACCACCAGTTCGCCAAGCGTAGCGCCCTGCGCCAGCGGCATCCCCACGCCACCCTGCCATTCGTTGTCGAGCTCCAAAAGCGCAATCCCGACCGCCGTATCGCGACCGAGGAGGGATGCGGTCGCGACACTGCCGTCGGGCAGGAGAGTTGGTAACTCTCCATCCAATTCGACGCCAATTTCGGTGGTGAGGATTCTCTTTTGGTCAATTAAAAATCCGGTGACGCTTGCCTTGCGCGATGCCTGGATAGTCACCACGACCTGCGCGCCGTTGCCAGCCAGTTGCGCGATGGTTTCGCTGAGATGGATCAGGGGGTTGTGCATGTTGCTCAAATTGCCTGACTCCAGAATGCGACGTTTTGGCCCAGCGAATCTTCGCCCAATCGGCTAGTCTTTGCCCTCGCCATTTCGCTAGGTGCCCCTGGGTCGTCTAAACTGGTGGGGAGAACAATGTCTACCGAAGTGAACAAAGAACTCGCGGCCCCCGCTCCGGCCACCCACTGGCTCGCGCCGGTGTTGTTGACCTGGGTTGCCCCCGGCGCTGGCTACTTCATCCTGAAAAGCCCGCCCCGCGCCGCCCTCATGGGTGGCTCGGCCCTGTTGATGTTCCTGCTCGGTGTGATGATGCGCGGCACGTTCTTTGAGCCGCAGACGGGCGATCTGCTCACCACGGTCATCTACTGTGGCGGCTTTATCGCCAATCTCTGCACGGGTTGTCTCTATTTCGTCGCCAAGGCCCTCGGCTACAACGCCCCGGACCTCGCCGGCCACGTCACCGATTACGGCACCAAGTTCCTCGTCGGGGCCGGTTTGGTCAATCTGCTGGCCATGGTCGACGTCTACGAAATCGCAACCGGCAAGAAGAAGTAAGGAGACACCGTACGCATGCCCAAAATGGCTCTCTCGCACTTTGAAATGGCGATTCTCTTCGCCCTGTTCACCAGCATCGCTCTCGGTATCACCGGCAAGTCTTCACGCATCGATCAGATTCGTTATGCGATGTACTGCTTCGGTTCTTTCGTCGTGGCGCTGTTCGGCCTCGGCTGGCTGATGTACTTCGGCCACCGCTAGGGGTTGGACGGATTCGTCGCCTTCGGCACAATCCGCTCGCCCACCTTCTGGTAGGCGCCCATCTTCGAATCTGACAAATCCGGCCGCCGCACGCTGATCGATTCCACCTGCGTGTTTCCCTGCCCTGGCTTGGTCGTCACCAGTTGCTGCTCGCGCAGCTTCAGTTTGCCATCCGCCGCCCGGCCCGGCGCCACCGCGCCATAGATCGAGATCTCGCTCGATTTCGTCCCGTCGGCGTTCGTCATCTCCACCACCACCCGCTGCCCCGTCATCTCGAGCTTGCCCGTCTGTGCGTTGCGGAACTCGTTCACCACCTCGCGCGTCTCGTTGCCCTTCTTGACTTTCTCAATCGACTCGCGCACCGCCTCCACAAAGTTGCCGCTCGAATCGAGCACATAGGTCGCCCGCGTGGTCGATTCCTGCTCGCCCTGCTTCACGGTCTGGCTCGCGATCCGCTCCACCGGCGCCAGCCCACCATTCACCGACGGCCGCTCGACAATCGTCGTCGAGCTCACCTGATTGCCCTGCTGCTGCGTGGTCACGAGCGATCGTTCCGCCGGCGCCAGCCGTCCGTTCAGGTCGGTCTGGTACGTGGTCGTCTCGATGATTTTCTCCCCGCCACTGCCCTGCCGCTCCACAATGCGCACTTTCTCCGGCGGCAGCTTGTTGCCATTCACATCGCGACGCTCAATCGTCTCTTCGCTCACTTTGCCACCCGGCCCATCCTCCAGCACCTTGCGCGTCCGCTGTTCCTGCGGAGTCGGCAACAGTACCTTGCGGCCATCCACGTCATACACGTAGATCTGCCCCATCAGGTTCAAGCTCAGGCAAACACCAAGAAAGTACCGCATACGCTTCTACGCTAAGACTATCGGCGGATTGGTTCAATTCCCGCAGTCCTTATAATGGGAATTGGTCCAGAAATGAAGAAGTTCTACATCGAAACCTTCGGCTGTCAGATGAACGCCCACGATTCTGAAAAAGTGATCGTCACCCTGACGGGCGAAGGCTATTCGCAGGTCGCCACGCCCGACGAAGCCGATCTCGTGCTCTACAACACCTGTAGCATCCGCGATAAAGCCGAGCAGAAAGTCTACGCCCGCCTGCAGGACTTCAAGAAGCGCAAGGACAAGGTGGTCGGCGTGCTGGGTTGTGTGGCCCAGCAGGAAGGCGATCGCATCTTCGAGCGCGCCCCCCACGTATCCCTCGTCGTCGGCTCGGCCAGCTACAACCAGCTGCCACAGATGCTCGTGCAGATCGAGAGCGGCAATCGTCGCGTCACCGGCCTCAACCTCGACACCGAAGACACCTTCGAGGTCCCCTACACCCGCCGCGACAATCCCTACAAGGCTTTCGTCACCATCATCGAAGGCTGCTCGAAGAGCTGCGCCTACTGCGTTGTCCCGATGACGCGTGGCCCCGAGCGCAGCCGCACCAGTGCAAGCGTCCTCGGTGAGGTGCGCCAGCTCGTTGCCGACGGCTACACCGAGATCACCCTGCTCGGCCAGAACGTCAACAGCTACCGCGATCCCTCCGAGGCCGGCCTCGATTTCGCCATGCTCCTGCGCCGCATCGGTGAGGTCAACGGCCTCAAGCGTGTTCGCTTCACCACCTCGCACCCGCGCGATTTCGTCAAGGACATCATCGACGCCATCGATGAGAATCCCGTCCTCTGCAACCACGTCCACCTGCCCGTCCAGAGCGGCTCGACGTTCATCCTCGATCGCATGCAGCGCCTCTACACTCGTGATGAATACATGCGCCGCATCGAGTGGATGAAGAACGCCCGTCGCGATTTCGCCATCACCACCGACATCATCGTGGGCTTCCCCGGCGAATCCGAAGCCGACTTCCAGCAGACCATCAGCCTGCTCGATCAGGTCGAGTACGATGCGATCTTCAGCTTCAAGTATTCCCAGCGCCCCGGCACGCCGGCTCTCCAGTACGCCGATCACATGAGCGAAGAAGAAAAGAGCCGCCGCCTCACCTTCGTTCAGGAACACCAGCGCCAGATTCAGATCCCGCGCAATGCCGCCTACATTGGTCGCGTCGAAGAAGTCATGGTTGAAGGCTACAACCGCGCCACCCACCAGTGGCTCGGCAAGAACACCCAGCACAAGACCATCGCCTTCAGCCACGCCGCCATCCCCGCCCCCAGCGAAGATGGCAAGACGATCGAAGGCACCTATCTCAACGTGCTCGTCACTCGCTCCGGTCCCAACTCGCTTTCGGGCGAAGCGGTTCTCTAATCTCACCTCAACTTTTTGGCAGCTTTTTCCCTTGCGTAACTTTGCTGTAATGAGAGAGGAAGGCGGTATCGAAACGATGGAAGTCGAAATGAAGATTCGCACGCTGATGATGGATCCCGTCACGCAGATGCCCATTGTGGTGTTGCGTGACGCAACCGGCAATTCCATCCTTCCCATTTGGGTTGGGGTCTACGAAGCAAACGCGATTGCCCTTGAGATCGAAAAGATCTCCACGCCGCGGCCCATGACGCACGATCTCATCAAGACGCTGCTGATGGGCATCGATGCCCGCGTGGACCGCATCGTTGTCAACGAGCTCAAAGACGACACCTTCTACGCCGTCATCTGGATTGAAAAAGACGGCCAGATGATCAGCATCGACTCGCGCCCGAGCGACGCCCTCGCCATCGCGCTCCGTACCGATTCGCCGATCTTTGTCAGCGAAAACGTTCTCAAGAATTCCCGCATGTCCAACTCACAGGACAAGGGCAAGGACGAAGAGCTCCGCCGCCTGCTTGAGAACCTCAACGAAGAAGACTTCGGTCGCTACAAGATGTAGCTCATGGAAGAGATCTTCGCGCGCCTCGCTGCCGCCAATATCGAACTGCTCCCGGCCATGGAGCTCACCACCCACTTCGTTTTCATGCGTGATGGCTTCGTCTCGCTCGTCGAACGCCGCGAGACTGGCTTCGGCAACATCGGCGCCCCCGGCGTGTTGTGCGAGAAGGGCATGGCCCAGTTGCTCTGGCGTGGCGACAAGGCGTTCTTTGTCGCCCGTGGCTTTGAGCGCGAAGCAACGGCAGAGGAAATCACCGGCCTCCGCAGCTTTGCCGAAGACCTGAAGAAATCTTTAGCAGCCTAGTGCATTGCGGCCCGTCTCGATATAGACTCTCCGCATATGAACCGTAGATCGTTTCTTGCCGCCGGCGCGGCCGCCCAGGTGGCCCATGCCGCCGATTGGAAGCCCGTTCCGCCGGCCGCCGACAACCCCGTTGGCAAGAAGGGCAAAGGCCGCCCCAAGCTCGGCACCCAGCACGTCTCCGACGATCCCACTCTCAAGATTCTCTCCGCCCTTGGCGTTCACAACATCTGCAGTGCCCTGCCCTCGCGCACGCTCGATGCCAACTGGAGCGTCGAAAGCCTCACCAAGCTCCGCGAGCGTGTCGAATCTCACGGCATCCGCCTCGAGATGGTGCCGCTACCGCTCAGCTCGGCCTACATTACGCGCCACGAGTATCCCGAGATCATGCTCGGCAAGAGCCCCCAGCGCGACAAGGCCATCGACGACATCTGCCAGATGTTGCGCAATTGCGCCAAGGCCGGCATCCCCGCCGTCAAGTACAACATGAGTATCCTCGGCGTCGTCCGCACCGAGCCCACCAAGGGCCGTGGCGGCGCCACCCTCAGCACCTTCAAGTACGCTGGCGCCAAACAGGATCCGCCTCTCACCGAGGCCGGCCCCGTCAACGCCGAAATGTACTGGGAGAACATCACCTACTTCCTCAAGCGTGTCATCCCGGTCGCCAACCAGGAAAAAGTCCGTATGGCCTGCCATCCGCATGACCCAGGCATGCCCATCGGCAAAGGCTGGCGTGGGGTAGAAACCGTACTTGGCAGTGTCGAAGGCCTGAAACGTTTTGTCGGAATCGAAGAAAGTCCCTATCACGGCCTGAACTTTTGTCAGGGTACTGTGAGCGAAATGTTGGCTCATCCAGGCAAGGAGATCTATGACGTCATCCGCTGGTTTGGTACTCGTGGCAAGATCTTCAACGTCCATTTCCGCAACATCAAAGGCGGGTTCCTTGATTTCCAGGAAGTCCTTCCGGATGAAGGAGATGTGGACATGATCAAGGCTGCTCGCGTCTACCGCGATGTGGGCTATAACGGCATGCTCATGCCCGACCACGTACCAAAGATCGAAGGCGATACCGGCGGTCGCCAGGCCTTCGCATTTGGCTATGGCTATATCCGGGCAGTACTCCAGCTGATCGAATCGGAGAGTTGACCCTTATGTGCCACACCCGGTAGAATTCTTAAGTCCTACCAGTTTTTATATGGCACGCAAGAACCCTTTAGCATTCAACTGCCCCGAATGCGGGAGTAAGAACTTGCGTCCGTCCTTACAGCTCAATTTCGGCGAGAAGATTCTGGATTTGTTGGGCTTCCAGACGGTAAGATGCACCGATTGCTCTCACCGCTGGACCCAAAGCCTGTGGCGCATCCACGAGGTTTTCTACGCACGCTGTCCCCGCTGCTACCGCCTCGAGCTCGTAAAGTGGGAAGAAACCTACTATCACATCAGCAACTGGTGGAAGTTCCAGATCGCGATTGGCGCCAAGAAAGTCCGTTGCAAGCCCTGCCGGCATAACTTTGTCAGCTTCCGCATCGTCAAGGGCGTCCGCAAGTGGGTGAACGAAGACCCGACCGAAGTGCCGGTGGTTGAAACTTCAATTCGCCTCAGCGATATCGAAAAGCCCTCCGAGCCACTCGCCAAGAGCTAGACCCGGGCATTCCCATCTTTATTCTTTATTGCACAATCAGCTTCACGGCGAATGACCCGCCGGTCTGGGCAACAGAAACCTTCAAAACATACGTGGCGGGCTCTGCCGGTTTGGCCTTCGGCGAATAGGTCACGTAGATTTTTGCCTTCGCCGCTTGTTGAATTTCCTTGCTGGGAACTTCAACCTTGATCTCGTCCGTTCCGAGTGGCGGCTCGACGGCAAATGTGACGGTACCAGGCAATTCATTCAGCACCTCGATTTCCTGCTTTGCAGCGGTTCCTCGGGAAAAAGACACTTCCTTACGGCTTACTGTTACCTTCGAGCGCAAATCCTTCCACGTTGGCCGATTTACCGGGGCACTGCCTTCAACTGGCTTCATTTCACCCGTTTGGGGATTCAGCTCCATCTTGCCAAAAGGAGTGTCGCGTATCAGACTCTTGGGCAAAAACCAATACCAACTGTTGTTCTCCCGGCGCCACCACGTCTCCACCGGTTGCTGGATATCCATGGATCCGTACCCCAGCATTGTGAAGTTCGTGTCGGCAAAGATCAGCACCTTTGCGACATCTCCTTCTTTCGTGTAGAAAACTCGGTCAAGCTTATAGCCGCGAATCTTCTTCTTCGGCCACGAAAAATACTCTTCCTTGGCATCATCCGAAACATATACATCGCTCGCCCGGAACTTGCCTGTAACAAATCCATCCCAAAACTTCCCCGCCCGCTCGCGCAACTCCTGGTCGAACGCATCCGAGACAGCCTTGCGATTCTCTTCAGCAACCACAATTTCTTTGGGAGTTACAGTTGTCGGCTGTGCCCACACAGCCGGATTCGCAAGAAATGCCGCTAATACGATTCGCTTCATGATTGGTCTTCTCTCCATTATCGCTAGACGCGTTGCCGCAGAGATCGTTAGCGCGCGGGAATCACCGTTCCTTCACGAATCTCATCCGTTGCCCGCTGGATAATCCGGTCCCCTGCCGCTAGCGCCCCGCTCACCTCCACCATTTCACCCTGCGCCGCCCCTTTCCGCACCGTCACATAGCGCGCCTTGCCGTCCTCCACCCGGATCACAAACGTCCGTTCGGTCGTGCTCGCCACCGCCGTCGCTGGCACGAGCAGCGTCGTTTGCCCCGCCTTTGCCGGCCACTTCACCTCCGTATACATGCCGGGCGCAAGCCTGCCGCCCGCATTGGCCACGTCGAGTTCCACCGGCATCGTTCGCGTTTTGGCATCAAGCACCCGCGATACCCGGCTCACCGTTCCCTTGTAGCTCTCTGTCCCCGCGCCCGTCACGGTAAACTCCACCACCTGCCCGGCCCGCACGCTGCTCACATTCGCCTCAGGCACGGCCACCACCACTCTCAGCCGCCCCAGTTGCTCCACCCGCACCAGCGGCCCAGCCGTCGGCCCCACCAGTGCCCCCGGATGCACGCGCCTTTCCGTCACCCAGCCATCAAACGGCGCCTCGATCACGAGAAACCTCTCCATCTCTCGCAGCGCCCTCACCTGCGCCTCCAGCGCCTTGCGTGACAGCTCCACGCCCTCCACGGCTGCCCGCGCCGCCTTGACGGCTTCCTCGGCCAATACGAGCTCATTGGCGGCCACCGCGCCCGGCGTTTCACTGGCGGCCTTCAACCGCTGCGCCGTGCTTTCCGCGCTGCGTTGCCGTGCCAGCGCTTCGAGCCGCTGGCCCTCCAGGGCGGCCACGCGTGCCTGTGCCTCCGCCACTTGCGCCAGCAGTTCCGGCGCTTCAATCCTGGCCAGTTCCTGCCCCTTCTTGACGGCCATGCCGCGATCCACGGCAACGCTTGCCACATAGCCCTGGATGCGCGCGTTAAGGTCGCTCGCCTGGTAGGGCAAAATCTCGGCCGTCAGCTTCACAAACCGGTCCACCGGCTTGGCCACCACCGTCGTCGTCGCCAGGCTTTGGCCCATCGCGCCAGCCGCCACCGCCAGCATCAACATCGCAGTCTTCATGCCCTGCTACCTTTCCGCAACATCGCATACATCGCCGGCAGTACCACCAGCGTCGCCACCGTCGCCACCACCAGCCCGCCCATCACCGCGCGGCCCAGCGGCGCTGTCTGCTCGCCGCCTTCGCCGAGCCCCAACGCCATCGGAAGTACACCCGCCAGCATCGCGAGCGCCGTCATCACGATCGCGCGCAGGCGCATCGCCCCCGCCTCGGCCACATCGCCCTGCCGCTCGGCAAAGCTCACCAGCAGAATCGAGTTCGCCATCGCAATGCCCACGGCCATAATCGTGCCGAGGTAGCTCTGAATATTGATCGTCCCGCCCGTCGCAAGCAACGCCAGCATCGCCCCGCACACCACGGCCGGGCTGATCGCGAGCACCGCCAGCGCCAGCCGGAAGCTCTGAAACGCCGCCGCCAGCAACAGGAAGATGCTCACCGCCGCAATGCCAAGGCCCACCTGTAAGCCGTCCATCGTCTCGCGCAGCGGCCCTGCCTGCCCCGCTACTTGCACGGTAATGCCACGCGGCGGCTCGCCCGCCTGCCGGATTGCCGCCTCAATCTCAGGCAGCGCGCGGCCCAGCGTAATGCCCTCCAGGTTTGCCGCAAGGCTGATCAGCTTCTGGCCGTTAAACCGCTCGATCACGCCCATCGTCTTGCCCTGCTTCATCGTCACCACATCACCAGCCAGCGGCTGCGCGTTGCCCGGTCGCTCCAGCGGTATCGACGCCACGTCTTCAGCCGATTGCACCTTCGCCGGCGGCAATTCCACCTGCACCTGAAACGCATTCCCGCTCACCGGATCACGCCAGTAGTTCGGCTCGATAAACCGGCTCGAGCTCGTCGCCGTCACCAGACTGCGCGTCACATCCTGCATCGTCAGTCCATACTGCCCGGCGCGATCCCGATCGATCTTCATCTCAAGCGTCGGATAATCGTTCGGCTGCTGGATCTGCAAGTCGCGCAGGAATTTCACGCGCTCCAGCGCCTTCGCCACCTTCTGCGCATATTCATAATCAGCCGCCAGATTCGGCCCCACCACCAGCACCCGCACCGGCGTCGGCGCGCCAAAGCTCATCACCTGGCTCACGATATCGCCGCCCTCAAACAGCACCTTCACTTGCGGCATCTCACGCGCCATCCGTTGACGGATCGCCGCCTGTGTGCTCGCCAGATCCACCTTCGCCTCCGGCTTGAGCGCCAGCGTCAGCACCGCCTCATGGGGCCCGGTTGTAAACAGATGGATCAGATTCACCGGATAGCTCGACGCATGCGCGCCCACAAAGCTAGTCGTCACCGCCACGCGTTCGCCGCCCACCACCTCACGCATCACCTCGATCGCTCGCAGCGCCAGCGGCTCGGTGCGCTCAATGCGCGTGCCCGTCGGCGCAAACATTCTCATGCGGATTTGTTTCGGCGCCCCCACAGGAAAAATCTCCACCCCCAACTGCCCCGGCAACCACATCAAGCCCGCCGCACACACCAGCACATAACCGCCCACCACCACCCAGCGCGCTCCCACAATCCCGCTCACCACGCCGCGATACCAGCCGCGATAAGCGGGCTCGGGTCGTGCCTCGCCGGGCTTCAACAATCGCTCCGCCAACACCGGCACGAGCGTGCTCGACAACACATAGCTCGCCATCATGGCAAAGCCCACCGCCAGCGCCATCGGCACAAACAACTGCCGTCCCGCACCGGTCATAAAGAACGCCGGCACAAACACCGCCAGGATCGCGATCATGCTCAGCAGTCGTGGCAGCGCCGTTCGTTCCGTCGCCGCCAGAATGGCCGCGCGCATCGCCGTGCCACGATGGAGCTCGGCATGCAGGTTCTCGATCTCCACCGTCGCCTCGTCCACCAGGATCCCGATCGCCAGCGTCAGCCCCGCCAGCGTCATCAGATTGATCGTTTGCCCGCTGGCCCACAGCGCGATCACTGCGCTCAACAGCGACACCGGAATCGTCACCAGCACCACCAGCGCCGCCCGCCCGTCACGCAGAAACACCACCACCATCAACCCCGTCAGCAGCGCCCCGAGCAACCCCTCATTCAGCAGATTGCGCAGCGCCCCGCTCACCGCGCCCGTCTGGTCAAACTCAACGCTCACCTCCACATCCTCGGGCACCACTTTCTTGAAGCCCGGCAACGCCAGCCGCACGCGCTCCATCACCGCCAGCGTCGACGCATCGGCGCGCTTGGTGATCGGGATGTACACCGTGCGCTTGCCGTTCACGTGGGCATAAGCGGTCAGAATGTCGCTGCCGTTCTCAACGCTCCCGATATCGCGCAGATAAACGGGCGTGCCTGGCCCCATGCGCACAGGCGTCCCTGCCAACTCGCTCAGGTCCCCGCCGATGGTCGCGTTGGTTGACGCAATTCGCGTCAGATCACCCGTCCGCACCACTCCCGATGGCGCCACCACGTTTGCCGCCGCCACCGCCCGTATCGCTTCATCGGGTGCAACGCGGTATTGCCGTAGCTTGTCCGGATCGAGCCGCACCAATATCGTGCGCTGCGCCCCACCAAATGGCGGCGGCGCCGACACACCCGGCAGCGTCGCAAACAACGGCCGCACACGATTGATCGCAAAATCCTGCATCTCCGCCGGCGTCCGCGTCTGGCTTGAGAACACCAGTTGCCCAATCGCCACACTCCCGGCGTCAAACCGCGTGATGAACGGCGGCACCGCGCCCGGCGGCATAAACGCCCGCGCGCGATTCGCGTAGCCCACCACCTCGCTCATGGCCGAGCTCATGTTCGTCCCTGCATGGAACGTCACCTTGATCAACGCCGCGCCCTGCACACTGCGCGATTCAATCTGCTTCACGCCCGCCACATAAAGCAGGTGGTACTCGTAGTAGTACGTCGCAAAGCCATCCATCTGCGCCGGGTCAAGGCCCCCGTAAGGCTGCGCGATGTAGATCGTCGGCTCGCCCACATCCGGAAAGATATCGACGGCCATCCGCTTCACCGCAAACCACGACACAATCAACACCGCCAGAACGGCGACAAACACCGTCCGGGGCCGCGCGAGCGCAAACAATACCAGCTTCATCGCCTAGGGCCGCTCCGCTACATCGAGATAATTCGTCAGGTCGCCACCGGCCACCGCCAGCGCCAGTTGCGCTCGCCACACGTTGAGCCGCGCCAGGCCATCATCAATCTCAGCCGCCGTCAGCGCCCGCTCCGCATCGGCCAGGTCTGTAATCGAAGTCAGCCCCGCTCGGTACCGCGCCTCGGCTTGCGCCCTCGCTTCACGCGCGGCCTTCATGGCCACCGGCGTATTCGCGGCAATGCGCGTCGCCGTGCTCACCTGCGTCTCGGCCTTCAGCCGTTGCGTCTCAAGCTCACGCAGCAATGTCTCATACCGCGCTTGCTCGCCACGGCCACGCGCCGCTTCGATCTCCTTGCGCACGCGCAACCCGGGCAACTCCATTAACGAATACGTCACCGTAAACCCCACGCCCCAGTTGTAGATATTCGGCGCCAGACCACTGCCCCAGCCCCCGGTCGTAAAGTCGGGCCGCGCCCCCGTGCCACGCGCATACATCGTCGCCTGCGTGTTGAACTTCGGGTAGTAGCTCCTCTCGATCACGCGCATCCGCGCCTGCGATTCCTCTCGGGCCAACCCCTGTTCCACCGCCTGCGGGTGATCCTTCACATTCGCCACCGCAATGCTCGCCGGCACCTCAAAGAACTTTCCCCGCGCCACGGCCACATCCGCGGCCCTGGCCTGAATCAGCTGCGCCAGCGTCGTCCGCGCAATCGCCACCGCGCCCTCGGCCGCAATCACCTGATTATCCGCCGCCACACGTTCCGCCTCGGTCCGTGACAGATCCACGCCCGGCCGCAATCCGCTTTCGACAAGGCTCTTCACCACTGGCTCAATCTTGCGAATGCGCTCCCGCCCTGCCTCGGCCGCGCGCAAGGCCTCTTCGGCGGCCAGCACCGTCAGATAAGCATCCGCCGCCAGCGTCGCCACCTCAAATCGCGTTCGCTTCAATCCCGCCTCGGCGCGCTTCTGCCCCGCCTCGCTCACCCCGACACTCGCCCGCCGCAAGCCAAAATCAAATGGCTCCCACGACACGAGAAAACCAACAGCCGATCCAAACACATTCGTCCCCGCATTCGCATTGAGCGGCGGCCCCGAGATCGGCGAGATCACCTGCTGTTGCAGCACCATGCCGTAGATGTTGTTGCGCGTGGCCCGGTTCACTTGCGCGATCGCATCGGCCTTGGGCAGATAAGCCAGTCGCGCTTGCGCCACTCCAGCCGCCGCCGCGCGAATCTGTTCTTCATTCACCTTGAGCGACGGATACTGCTCCACCGCCTGTTTGACCACCTGCGAAATCGTCAGCGGCTGCGCCCAGAGCGCGCCCGCCACCATCATCCCGGCCAGCCATCTCATACTTCTCTTGCAATACCTCGCTTGCTGGCGCGCACAAAACGCGCCACATGGTCCGCCAACGGATGCCCCATCGCCTCCATAGCCTCGCAGGCGGCTTCCTTCTTGAGCCCGCTCTTGTACAGCGTCTTGAAGCATGATTTCACAACCGCAATGTCAGCAGCGTTAAAACCCGCACGCTTCATCCCCACCAGATTCAATCCCTCCACCGCCACATCAAACTTCGAGTAGAGAAAGAATGGCGGCAGATCCGAATTCACTCGAGTGTTGCCGCCCACCATCGCCAGCCGCCCAATCTTCGAGAACTGGTGCACCACCACGCCCCCGCTGATAAATGCCTGGTCCTCTACCTCCACATAGCCCGCCAGCAACGCACAACTCGCCACCACGATCTGGTTGCCCAGTCGGCAATCGTGCGCGATGTGCCCCGAGGTCATGACGAAGTTGTCATCGCCAATCACCGTCGTCGCCTCGGGCTTCGTCGCCCGCGAAATCGTAAAGTGCTCGCGGATTTTGTTGCGATGGCCAATGCGCAGATAGCTGCGCTCACCCTTGAAATTCTTGTCCAGCGGATCGGTCCCCAGCACCGTGCCCGCGCTGATCTCGTTGTCATCCCCCATCGTCGTCCACCGCTTCACATAAACGTGCGGCTCGAGTACACAGCGCGCCCCGATCACAACATCCTGCTCCACCACGACGTACTCGCCAACCACGCTTTGCGGTCCAATCACCGCCTCCGGATGAATTCTTGCAGTGGGAGCTATACGCGCCCCCGGGTCTATGGGCATAAATAGATTATGCGTGTTCGTGAACTGGCTGAGCGCCTCGGGCTTCCCTTTGAAGGCGATGGAGATCTTCACCTCACTGGCGCCGCCGAACTGGAGCGGGCCACCACAAGCGAGCTTGCCTTTGTCGGCGCTCGCAAGTTCTTCAAGGCCGCCGATGCCTCAGCCGCTGGCTGCCTCATTGCCGTGCCGGACTATCCCAATACCGGCCGCACCCTGCTGCGCTCCCCAGAACCACGCGCCCACTTCGCCGCCGCGCTCATCATGCTCTATCCCCGGCGTGCGCCCCAACCCGGCATCCACCCCACGGCCGTCATCTCCCCCACGGCCACCCTCGGCGCCAATGTCTCCATCGCGCCCCACGTCACCATCGGCGATGGCTCCACCATTGGCGACAACGCGGTCATCAGCGCCGGCACGAGCATCGGCAATCACGTCTCCATTGGCCCCAATGCCCTGCTCCACCCACGCGTCACCATCTACGACCAGGTCACCATCGGCGCTCGCGCCACCATCCATTCCGGTGCGGTCATCGGCGCCGACGGCTTCGGCTTTGTCCCCGTCAACGGCGTCTGGCACAAGTTCCCTCAGGTCGGCGGCGTCACCATTGGCGACGATGTCGAGATCGGCGCCAATACCTGCATCGATCGTGCCGCCCTGGGCCAAACCATCATCGGCAATGGCGTCAAGCTCGACAATATGGTTCACATCGCCCACAACTGTCAGATCGAAGATCACGTGGTCATCGCGGCACAAACCGGCATGTCCGGCGGCGTCACCGTGGGCCATCACGCCATCATTGGCGGTCAGGTCGGCATTGGGGACAAAGCACGCATCGAGTCCGGCGCCATTCTTGGCTCCGGCTGCGGCATTCTGACATCAAAGATTGTGCGTGCCGGCCAACCCGTCTGGGGCACACCCGCCCGTCCGCTTAAGGAGTATTTGGAGCAACTGGCTCAAGTGTCGCGTCTTCCGCAAATGCGGGAAGAGCTGCAGCAACTGACGCAAGATCTTCGCTCTCTCGAATCGCGGCTGGCAACTCCACCGCAACCTCAAGACGACTAGCATCACCCAGCCACGTCTCAAACTTGCCGCCGTTCTGCGCCACCAGTTTGGCAATCGCATCGAGGGTCAACTGCGCGCCGGCCGGCAACACCCATCCATCCTGCGCGACGGCTTCTGTGCGTGCTCGCAACGCCACGGGTCCATCCGGCATCACCAGCGTGGCAACGGTAATCGTGCCACCCGCCTTAGAGAGATTTAGCATCAGCCGCCCCACCGCGCTCACCAGCTCGCGCGCCTGCGCAAAGTCAACGTTCACCGGGGCTCCAGCAAGCTCAAGCGCAAAGTGCCGGTTCAATTCGTGGTGCCCCTGCTCCAGTACAAACTCGCTCACCAGCTCATCGATATCCACCACCTCGGGCGTCGTACCAGCACGATTCGATAGCAGCAGCGCGTCCGACAACATCCACCCACTCTGCGCCACCAGCTCACGCATTTTCTTCACTTGTTCGAGTACGCGCGCATCGGCGTGCGGCAGCGCCAGTTCGAGGTAATAAGCGATCGATTCCAGAGTGCTTAGGGGTTGACGCAGTTCGTGCGCCAGATTGTGTAGTAGGGGTTCGTTGGCTTGCGGCATCGACGAATTTTCAACTTGTGCCGGGGGAGCTTCCACAGTATACATAACTCCATGACTCGCAGAGACGCAATTTTTCTGGCGGCGCCGTTATGGGCCCAAAGCAGTACCAGGTACCGTACGGCCATCATCGGTGCGGGATGGTGGGGCAACAACATTCTTCGTTGTGCCATGGAGGCGGGCCGCTCCAAAGTAGTTGGCATTTGTGATGTCGACGAACGCGCCATCAAGGCCACACAAGCCGAGGTCGACAAGCTCACAGGTGACAAGCCCAACACCTATCGCGATTACCGCGAGATGCTCACCAAAGAGAAACCCGAGATCGTCATCGTGGCCACACCCGACCATTGGCACGCGCTGCCCACCATTGCCGCGCTCAAGGCGGGCGCGCACGTTTACGTCGAGAAACCCATCAGCCACACCTATCGTGAAGGCGCCGCCATGCTCAAGACCGCCCGCGCCACCCAGCGCGTGGTACAGGTCGGTACCCACCGCCGCATGTCGCCTCATTGCATCTCCGGCATGGAGTTCTTGAAGAGTGGCAAGGTGGGCAAGATCGGCATGGTCCGCGCCTTCGTCGGCAGTGCTGGCGGCCCCGGCACGCTCACACCCGATAGCGAAGCCCCCAAAGAACTCGATTGGGACGCCTGGTGCGGCCCCGCCCCCTTGCGCCCCTACAACAAGACCATCCATCCCCGTGGCTTCCGGCAGTTCATGGATTACGCCAACGGCACCGTCGGCGATTGGGGCATCCACTGGTTCGACCAGCTCCTCTGGTGGACCGAAGAAAAATACCCCCGCAAGATCTATTCCACCGGCGGCCGCTTCATCCGTCAGGACAACACCGACGCCCCCGACACGCTCATCACCGCCTTCGAATTCGAGAGCTTTCGCTGCACGTGGGAACACCGCCTCTACGCCAACAACAACGCCGAGAAGGCCGCCATCGGCTGCTACTTCTACGGCACCGAGGGCACGTTCCACATGGGCTGGCGCGACGGCTGGACATTCTTCCCCTCCGACCCCAAAAAGCAAACCATCCACGTCGAGCCCCAGCTCAACGCCCCCGACGGCCAGAACATCCGCGAGCTCTGGGCCGACTTTCTCACCGCCATCGAGTCCAATCGCCTGCCGGCCTGCGATATCGAAAAAGGCCAGCTCGCCACCGCCATGTCCATGCTCGCCATCGCCTCC
>CAZBTA010000047.1:0-26596 GCA_964494515.1 uncultured Bryobacter sp. | reverse complement strand
ACGGTTTCGGCTTCGCGCGCGGCGTACTTGAAGGCGATGGCCCAGCGCGGGGCCTTGGCGGTGTAGCCGAGGCGCTGCTGCTGCGCGATCGAGTCGACTTTGGCGACGACGCCGTCGATTTCATAGGGCAATGAGTCGCGCATGGCGTCCACCTCATTGCAGAAGGCGACCAGCTCGTCGATGTTGTGACAGAGGCGATGGTGGCGATTGACCTTGAGGCCGAGCGCGGTGAGATGGCGCAGCGATTCGGAATGAGTGGCGAACGCCGGCTTGCCGTCGACCAGATAGTAGTAGGCCATGTACTCGAGCTGGCGCGAAGCCGTGATCGTGGGATCGAGCACACGCAGGGAGCCGGCGGCCGAGTTGCGCGGGTTGGCATAGAGGCTCAGGCCTTCCTGCTCGCGCTGGGCATTGAGATGGTCAAAAGCGCGGCGCGTCATAATCGTCTCGCCACGCACTTCAAAAGGCTCGGCCTGCTTGACCTTGAGGGGCAGGCTGCGGATGGTGCGCGCGTTCTCGGTGACGTCTTCGCCGATCGAGCCGTCGCCGCGGGTAATCGCGCGGTCGAGCCTGCCATCGGTGTAGTGCACGGCAAGAGAAAGACCATCGAGCTTAAGCTCGGCAATGTAAGCGTATGGCTCGCCCGCGAGCAGCTCGCTGACGCGCCGGTCGAAGTCGCGCAGTTCGGCTTCGTTGAGCGCATTGTCGAGGCTGAGCATGGGCGCCGAGTGGGGCAGCTTGACGAAGCCCTCGCGGGGCTTGCCCCCGACGCGACGGGTGGGCGAGGTGGGCGAGTCGAATTCGGGATGCGCTTTCTCGAGCGCATCGAGCTCACGGACGAGCGCGTCGTACTGCGCGTCGGTAATCTCGGGGGTGTCGAGGACGTAGTATTGATGCTCGTGGTGCTCGATTTGCGCGCGCAAGTCGAGGATACGAGCCTGAATGTCGGTAGCGGGGGCCATGAGGACGCTAAGCTATAAGTTTAGCGATCTCTTCTTGAAACACTATTTCATTTACAACCCCGTGGCGGGAAAAGTGCAGCGCAACCCGCAGTTGGTGCCGGCTATTCTCGAAACATTGCGGGCCAATTTTGTTTCGGTTGAAGCTTTGCCCACAACCGGCCCGAATACCGCGGCGGCAATGGCGCGCAAATGCGCGGAGGCCGGCGAGGCAACCGTGTTTGTGCTGGGTGGGGATGGCACGATCAACGAAGTGGCGAACGGCCTGGTGGGTACCGGGGCCGTGCTGGGCGTCTTGCCCGGCGGAACGGCAAATTGTCTTGCCGTTGAACTTGGCATCGGGCTTGACCCGATGGCGGCCGCGCGGGCGAGCAAGAACTGGAAGCCCTATCGCATTGCTGTCGGCGTGTGTCGGGCCGAAGCGCGCGAGCCCAGACATTTTCTGGTGATGGCTGGTGCGGGAGTTGACGCGCAGATTGTGCGTGAAGTGAACTACGCGCTCAAAAAGAAGATCGGTAAGGCGGCCTACTGGATCGCTGGTTTCGCGGCCTCCTTGCGGGTGTTGCCGGAATTGTGGGTTGAATCCGCGAGCAACAAGGCGAAGGTGAGCTTTGCCCTTGCCAGCCGGGTGCGCAACTATGGGGGCGATCTTGAGATCGCCAAGACGATTCGTCTGGGGGAGCCGAAATTCGAAACGGTTCTGTTTGAGGGGCGGTTTGCCCTGCGCTACATGAAGTATCTGGCAGGCGTTTTGATCAACCAGCATCGTGGCATGGCGGGCGTGCACGTAAGCCACGAGGAGAAGCTGCGCTTGAGCGCGGCCAATGGCGCGGAGATTTATGTGCAGGTGGATGGTGAGCTTTACGGCAGGTTGCCGGTTGAGCTCGAGATTGTGCCGGCGGCACTGACGATTCTTGCTCCCAGGGCTGTGTAGCTATGGATCCGTTAACTCATACGGCCGTGGGATTCACGATTGCGCAATTGGGCGCCAAGCGCTGGACGAAGAACTGGGGCTGGCTGGCGCTAGGGGCATCGAATGCACCTGATATTGATGGCGCGTTTTTTCTGCCAGGCAATGTAAACGTGCTCGACTGGCACCGGCACTTTACGCATTCCCTGGCCGGCGCACCGCTGATGGCGGTGATCACGATGTTGATCGCGAGATTCGTTTTGCGGCGCGAGATCGACTGGAAGGGTGGCTTCTGGCTCAGTCTGCTGTGCGTGGTGGCGCATGACCTGGTGGATCTGCTGACCTACCGGGGCACGCGCCTGTTTCTGCCGCTTGATGACGCGCATCATCACCTTTCCTTCATGCCATTTTTTGACCCGGTGTTGTACCTGATCCTGGGATTAGGCTTTGCGGCGCCTTTTCTGTCGAATCTGGTGAGTGGTGAGATTGGGGCAAGACGCAGCACGGGGATGCTCTCGGCATGGTTGGCCATGATCGCCGCGTGGGGATGGCTGGGGATGCGCTACATGCTCAAGGAACAGGCCGTGGCGGAGCTGAATTCGCGGATTTACGAAGGCGCCAGCGCGTATCGCGTGGATGCATACCCGCTCTATCACCCGCTGCGGTTTGTCGGGCTGGTTGAGGGCGCTGGATTCAAGAAGGTGTTTGATCTGAATCTGATTGAATACTTCGATTCTGAAGGGGGAGAGATTTATCGCGACCAGCAGCTGAGTGTTGAAGCCGGCCTTGCCTTGCGGGCCGCCGGCGCGACTCACACAGTGCAGACTTTTCTTGCCTGGGTGCGTTGGCCCAGAGTTGTGGTGACGCGCTATGACGGCGAGACGAGGTGGGTGGTGGTGATGGAAGAACTGGCGCGTGAGCCATACAAGTCGCGCGCGCGAGTGATCATCAAGCTCGACGAAAAATACGCGATACAGTCTGAGGTATATGAGCGTTCGAAAGGTCCAGCTGGCATTTGATGGGGCGGTAGTGGCCGAGGTGCCCGAGACGCCACTTGAAGAACTGCCCAAGATTCTTGAGACGGCGCGCAAAGCCGCCCGTGTGATGGCCGGCCTGACGCGGGGACGGCGCGCGGAAATTCTGTTTGCGGCCAGCAATGCGTTGCTCGCGCAGACGGAAGATCTGGCGCGCACGATCACCCTCGAGAGCGGCAAACCGATCCGGGAAGCTCGCGTCGAGGTGGAACGCGCCGCCAGCACGCTGTGGTTCAGTGGGGAAGAAGCACATCGCATAGCAGGTGAAGAAGTGCCGCTCGATGCCGCCGAGAATGGCACGGGGCGGGTGGCGTACACATTGCGCCAACCTGTCGGCGTGGTGGCGGCGATTACGCCATTCAACTTTCCTCTAAATCTCGCGATGCACAAGGTGGGCCCGGCCATTGCCGCCGGCAACGCCATCGTGCTCAAGCCCGCTTCGGCCACGCCACTCAGCTCCATGCATGCGGCCAGCATTCTGGTGCGCTGTGGCTTGCCGGCCGAAGCGCTGCAGGTTGTTGTAGGGCCAGGCGGCACCATCGGTGACGCGTTGGTGGCGGCCCCTGAGGTGAACTACGTTTCCTTCACCGGCAGTGGCGCGGTGGGCCATGCGCTGCCGGCCAAGGCGGGTATGAAGCGGGTGGGCCTTGAGCTGGGCAACAACAGCGCCGTGCTGGTGCTTGATGATGCTGACCTTGATGTCGTGGTGCCAGCGTGTGTGGCGGGCGCGTTTGGCAATTCGGGCCAGAGTTGCATCAGCGTGCAGCGGATTTATGTCGGAGCGCGGATTCGGGATCGCTTTGTGGAACAGTTCACCGAGGCGACCAAACAACTGCGCATTGGTCATCCCCTTGAGGCGGATACGGACATCTCCTGTCTGATCCATGAAGATGAGGCCAAGCGGGTCCAGGCGTGGATTGGCGAAGCAGTGCGCGAGGGAGCAACGCTCCATACCGGTGGCGGGCGAAATCTTGCCACGCTGCAGCCGGCGGTGTTGTCGCAGGTGGCGCCAGCCAGCAAGTTGTATCGTGACGAGGCGTTTGGGCCGGTGGCCTTTGTCAACTCGTTCGCGAGCCTCGAGGAGGGTATCGCCATGGTGAATGATTCGCGCTATGGGTTGCAGGCCGGAGTATTTACCAACGACCTTCGCGCGGCATGGCGCATTGTGCGTGAGATTGAAGCTGGTGGTGTGATGGTGAATGATGTCTCGAACTTCCGGGTGGACCTGATGCCGTACGGTGGCACCAAGGAAAGCGGACTCGGCAAGGAAGGGCCGCGCTACGCCATCGAACAGATGACGGAAACGAAACTGGTGAGCTGGAGGGTGGGCTAGCGATGAGGCTTGGCCTCTACGGCGGCACCTTTGACCCGATTCACAATGGCCACCTCGCCGTGGCTCGCGCCGCGCTGACGGCCATTGAGCTGGACCGCATGCTGTTGATTCCCAACCGATTGCCGCCACACAAACAGGCGTTAACGGGGGCCAGCTATGCGCAACGGCTCGAGATGGTGCGGCTGGCAGTCGCCGCGGACAGCCGCCTTGAGGCGAGCGACGTCGAAAACGAAGAAGGCAAAAGTTATACAATCCAAACGCTGCACCGCTTACGTAATGCGTACGGTGATGCAAGATTCTTTTTTCTCATCGGGGCAGACGCTTTTGCCGAAGTTCTTACCTGGTACCGCGTGGAGGAGGTTTTCGCGATGACGGAGTTTATCGTGGCTTCGCGGCCCGGCTTCGACTACGTTGTCCCGCCTGGGGCGACCGTGCACCGGCTCGATGCGCTGGCCTTTGAGGAGAGTTCGACAGAGATCCGCGCCCGACTTGCCGGCGGGCACGCGGTACACAGCTTGCCGCCCCCGGTGCTCGACTACATTCGCGCGCAGGGGTTGTATGGATGCACAGAGGCGGTGACGTCATGATGTGGCATCTGTTGGGGTTGATTCTTGCTGTTGTTGGTGGGGACGGTGCGCTGATCGCCAAGCTGCGCGAGCGCAACCCGGATGCGATGGCCGAGTTGTATGACCGCTTTGGCCGCATTGTTTATTCGGTGATCTTCCGGGTGGTGCGCAATGCCAGCGTGGCGGAGGAGTTGGTGCAGGAGTCGTTTTTGCGGGCGTGGAATCGGGCGGGGGCATTCGATGCCGAGCGCGGCAAAATTGGCCCGTGGCTGCTGACGATTGCCCGCAATCGAGCCATAGATCATCTGCGATCGTCCGCCGGACAGCAGGAGGCGACAACCTACGAGTTGGCCTCATCCGAGCGGGTGAGCATTTACGTCAATACAGAAGACAAGATGCTCGATCAGGAACAGGCCCGGCGTATCCGCGCGGCATTTGCCAAATTGAACGAGAACCAGCGTCAAGTGCTCGAAATGGCCTACTTTGAAGGGTTGTCGCAGTCAGAGATGGCGGCGCGTCTCGGCCAACCGCTCGGCACGGTCAAGACCTGGGTACGAACGGCGTTGATCACGCTGCGGGAGAGCTTCCATGTCGCTTGAGAATCTGGATCCGCAGGATCGGGAAGTGCTCTACGAGTTGTACGCACTTGGTTTGCTCGAGCCGGAGCAGATGGCGGAAGTGCGGCGCCGAATCGATGCGGGCGAGCCGGAGGCGGTTGAGGGGTTCCGCAAGGCGAGCATGTTGGTCAGCTCGCTGGCCTATGTATCGCCGGAAATGAAACCATCCGCAAGGCTACGACGGCGATTGCTCGTTGCTGCCGGCGCCCCCGAGCGCAGCTTTGGCTGGGCGTGGATTGCCGGGCTGGTGGCCGCATGCCTGGTGCTGGGTGTGGTGTCGTTCAACATGATGCAGGACGTCGAACGGCGGCAAAGCGAGATCGCTGATCTGCGGACTCGGCTGGCATCGAGTGAGGCGCTTGTCGCACAGGCGCGAGACTTGTATGACTTTCTGCGGCAGCCGTCGACAGTTCAGGTGAGGTTTGGTGATGGCCAGCCGGCGCCTCCGCGCGGGCAGGTATTCCTGAATCGCGAGCGGGGCGTATTGCTGTTTGCGGGCAACTTGCCGCAAATGCCGGCGGGCAAGGTATTTGAGATGTGGCTGGTGCCCAAAAATGGAGGGGCTCCCGTTCCGGCGGGTTTATTCCGCAGTGAAAACGGCCAGGGCGTGCACCTTCGGCCCGGTGCGGTGGATCTGAGCCAGGTGGCTGCCGTCGCATTGACACTTGAGCCAGAAGCCGGCTCCACCACACCTACACTTCCGATTCTGTTGGCCGTTCCTGTCAGTACGGAATAAACTTTGCAACTCTTAATTAGGACGAAAATGCCGAAAATGGTTAGAGTAGAACCTAATCGGTATGGCGAGCCCGTTGCACCGTCTGGTGCTAGCAGCTGTATTCCTGATCCTGCCCTTGCTTGGGCAGCAGTATCGCTTTCAGGAGTATAGGCAAAGAAGCGGATTGTTGAATTCGGCCGTAACTTCCTTATTTCAAAGCAAGGATGGGTATCTTTGGGTAGGTACGCAAAACGGACTTTTTCGTCATGATGGTGTCGGGTTCCAGCGCTTTGGAGTGGATGATGGGTTACCGGGATCTTACATTCTTGCTGTTGCTCAGGGCGCGGACGGCAATCTTTGGGTGAACACCCATCGCGGGCTTTCGCGATTGATTGGGGGGCGATTCGTTCCTGAATACAATTACGCGCAATCAGCGGATGAAAATGGCATGGGGCTTGCGGTCAGCAAGGGCGGGGTGGTGTATGTATCGACGCCCCGTGGCGTGCTGGTGGGGAAGAAGAGCGGCCAGCAGCTGACGTATTACTTCCAGTTCGTTTATCTGGACGCGGAGTTGCGGCGACAGCCGGTGCGTCAGATCATCGTCGACGATCTGGATCGGGCGTGGTTCGGGTGTGGGCAGCGGTTGTGCATTCTGACTCCCAAGGGGCAGATCGAGGTCCACGGGCAAGATTGGGGGATCCCCGCCGAGAACTGGGAAGGGATTCTGCGCGAGTCTTCCGGGCGGCTGTGGTTACGGTCGCGCACAAAGGTTTATGTTTCCAATGAGAAGTTACGCGACTTTGTGGCCTTGACGCTGGATACGGATTCAATTGAAGCTCCGTTAATTTTTGCGGATTCCCGGGGTAAGGTCTACTTGCCGGCCAAGGTTGGAATCTGGGTGGGCTATGACATGGGTAAGTCATGGCGGCTCGTTTCAGTGCGCAATGGTTTGCCAGTCGGGCTGATCTCTTGTGTGCTGGTGGACCGGGAAGAGAATATCTGGATCGGGATGCTGGGAGATGGGTTGATCCGGTGGCTGGGGCCGGAGGAGTGGGAGGCCTGGACCACATCGGAAGGGCTGAATTCGAATACGGTCTGGGGCATCCTGCGTGATGATGGCGGGCGGCTCTGGGTCGGCACCGACGAAGGGATCAACTACCTTCCTGTCGGAAGCAAGACCTGGCTTTCACTCGGTGGCACGGCGGGGCGCAAGCTGGGCCGGGTGATGTCCATGCAAATGGAGCGCGATGGGGTGTTGTGGGCAACCAGTTCCACCTTGGGTTTAGTGAGGATCGATACCAACCGTCAGAGCCATGAAGTGATTGGCATGCCACCGGGGCTGGCCGTCCGCATGGTTTACGGATTGCTGATCGATTCGCACCAGCGCTTGTGGATTGGCACAGGCGCCGGGTTATTCCGCGCCTCGCTGCTGCGGCCGCGGGAGTGGAGTTCGGCGGGATTGCCATCGCTTGAGGATGTGGAGACGATCTACACGATCCGGCAGGATTCACGCGGACGTATCTGGGCAGCGGGCAATTCCGGTTTGCAGGTGCTTTCCGGCGACACGTGGCGGCGGTTGACGCGCACAGATGGTCTGCTCACCAACAGCACATGGTTTGTGACCGAGCTGCAACCCGGTGAGGTGTTTGTCGGCTACCTCGACAGTGTCGGCGACACCACCATTCGTTGGCCTGGCCGCGAGCCATTGCTGCATCATGAGCCCAGCAGTAAATCCCGCGAGGCATCACAGAATTACTTTGCCGGCATCGATCGCAGTGGCCTGCAATGGATTGGAACAGATCAGGGTGTGCGGGTGATTGATGAAAAGACCGAGATCCGGCTTACGGATCAGGATGGCCTGGTCTGGAACGACTGCGACTCCAATGCATTCTTTGCCGACAGTGATGGCAGCGTATGGCTCGGCACCAGCCGGGGGTTGGCTCACGGACGGATGCGACGGCCGCTCGGCCCGCCGCAGGCCCGGCTGGAGATTGCCACGCTGGAACTGGATGGACAACTGGTCGATGCCACCCGACTTGAAAAGATCAGCAGCGATCCGCAAGGGTTACGGGTGTGGCTCAAACCGGTGACATTCCGCTATGGCGGAAGACTTGAATATCTTTATCGTCTCGGTGGCGAGGACTCGCCATGGCAATCCACGCGCGAGACCGGGTTCGAGTTTCAGCGTTTGCCCGCAGGTCGCCACACACTGCAGATCAAGGCGCGACTTGGCGGAGTCGATTGGGCCAACAGCATGATCGAACTGCCGGTGAATGTCGACTATCCGTTCTGGAGTGGCATGTGGGGAAGGCTGCTGCAGATCCTTGGTGGCGTGGTGGCGGTGGCGTTGTTCTGGCGATACCGGAACCATAAACTGATTCTCGATCGAGAACGGCTTGGCCGGGCCGTCGCTCATCGTACGGCGGAGATCGAGCGGCTGCTTGAGAAGGCGCAGGAAAGCAACCGGCTCAAGACCGAGTTTCTCGCCAACATGAGTCATGAGATCCGGACGCCGATGAACGGGATTCTGGGCATGCTGCAACTCACGGCGGCGACCTCGCTCAGCCCGGAGCAGCGGGAATATGTCCATGTGGCCAAGAGTTCGGCGGACAATCTTCTGGGGCTGCTCAACGAGATTCTCGATCATTCCAAGGTTGAGGCTGGATACGTGGAGCTCGTTGCCGAGCCCTTCTCACTACGTCAGTTGGTCGGTGAAGTGGTGGCGCTGATTGAGCCGACGGCCGTGAACAAAGGCGTGGAGCTCAGGCATGCGATGGATGATCGTGCGCCGCAGTGGGTAATGGGCGATCGCTACCGTCTGCGGCAAGTGTTGCTCAATTTGCTTGGCAATGCGGTCAAGTTTACCGAGCATGGCTACATAAGCGTGCGAGTTGAGATCCTGCCGAGCGGCCTGACCCGGTTTGAAGTGGCTGATACCGGTATCGGGATTCCGGTCGAGAAGCAGGAAATGATCTTTGATGCCTTTCGGCAGGTGGATGGATCGACCACGCGGCGCTTCGGCGGCACAGGGCTGGGCCTGTCGATTTCTTCCCGGCTGGTGAATCTGCTTGGTGGCAAGATCGAGCTCGAGAGCGCTCCGGGGCAAGGGAGCCGGTTCTATTTTGATTTACCGCTGCCGGAATCGGCGGCCCAACAGGTGGAAGCTACCACACCCGATGTGCGCCGTGAGGTGGCTCCGATGCGGATCCTGGTGGCCGAAGATAATCGTGTCAACCAACTGCTTGTGCGCCGCATGCTCGAGCGGGATGGCCACGCCGTGCAGGTGGCTGAGGATGGCGAGTTGGCTGTTCACCTGGCGCTCGAGCAGAGCTTTGACATGATTCTGATGGACATCCATATGCCCAAGCTCGATGGCCTTGGCGCGGTAAAGAAGATTCGTGAGGCAGAGCAGGCAGGCCTCGTCTCAATGAAGGTCCCAATTGTTGCCCTCAGTGCGGGAGTGCTGCCGGATGAACAACGGCGTTGTCTGGAAGCAGGCATGGACGCCTTTCTGCCCAAGCCGATTCAGTTGAGCGATCTGCGGCGCGTGCTCGAGGAGTTTACTGCCCCTCCGTCACAAGCTTTGAATCAGAACTGAACTTGCGGAACTTGTCGTAGCGCATCTCGATGCCAATGCGCAGCATCTTGCCAAGCAGGCGAGCGTCGGCACGAATATCAACCGCGCGCGGCAACCAGACTTCGTTGTTGATGAGCGATTGCTCCAGTTGGATCTTGGCTCCCGGTTGCAGGCGGAACAGAAACCAGCCGAACGAAATCGTGTCGTGCGTGTCGAGTTCCATGCGCGTTAGCTCATAGGTGCCTTGATCGATCCAGACCACTCCGCGTACCTTCTTCATCTGATCCGCGCGCCTTCCCTTGCCATTGAAGCCCGGGCGGGGTTCGCCACGTACACCCCAGCACGGCCGGCCGTTGATGTCTTTGGCGCCAACGAGAGAGAAGTTGAATGCCTCGAGCAACTCGCGCCGCGCCTCGATCTCTTCCCGCTTGTCCTTTTCGGATTCCCCACGGCGCTTGGCACGCTCGCGCGGGCTCTCCTTGCGGATCTTCTCGATCTCCTTGTCGACGCGCTCCTGTTCCTTGGCGAGGTCTTTGTCCTTGAGGGGCACGTCGTTCCTGGCGATCAGGCGCTCGATCTCGGTGCCGTCGTAATAGAAAACCTCATGGGTCTTGGACGTATCCTCTTTGGTGCGCCCGTCCTTTTCGTAGATGATCTGACGGGTACGGCGCTCACAAAGGTAGTTGTCGCGCAAGTTGAGGTTCTGCTCGTCCTTGGCCATGGCGCGCTCGATGATCTGACGCGGGTCCTGGGCGAAGGCGGCGAAGGCAAGAAAAGTCGAGAGAATGAACCGGTGCATTCCTTATAAATCCCCATCATGAGGACGAAGAGCTGCGCCGAAAGGTTCCGTCAAGATCGCAGGGCGACGTTTTCGCCACGGCCCGCGAGAGCGCGGACGCTCGGGCCGCCACAAAGGCCGACACCAACATTCTGCAATGCATGCAGGAAGTTGTAGAACACCTGATAGATCATCTGCTCGTTAATCGCCGCACGGCCGGGCAGCTTGAAGCGGGCGGAGATTTCTTTGGAAATGTGCATCCGCAAGCTATTGGAGAGCAACTGTCCGCGGCGGTCACGCAGGTTGGCGATTGCGATTGGCGTTTGCAGCACATTGCCGCTTGCGCCATCGACGTAGAACTGACAACGGGAAAACCAGCCGAGATTGCCGGGGTCGGCGGCGTCGAACAGCAGAAGGGGAGATTGACGATTTTGAGCCGTCAGATCGACAATGAGGGCGCGCGGAGTTTCTTCGATTCTTAAATCAAAGCCGGCCTGGCTGGCAATGCCGCCCAGCGCCTCCGGTTCGAGTTCGAGAAGAATATACTTCTCTCCTGCCGCCTGCAACACCTGCATCGTAAACTCTTATCTTACTATCGGATGAAGTCCAAAGCGCTCAAGCCATTATTTTTGTTTGATATCGACGGCACGCTGCTGCGTCGGGCCGGCCCCCATCACCGCATGGCGCTCGAGCATGCGGCCAGTCATCACGCCCAGCGACCTGTGACGGCCGATGGCGTCCCGGTGGCCGGAATGCTCGATCGGGATATTCTGCGGCTCATGTTGCGGGCAGCGGGCGTAGCTGAAAAGCGCATCGAGCAATGGATGCCCGCCATTGTCACCGACGCGCAGCGTCACTATCCGCGGATCTGCCCTGATTTGCGGCATCGCGTGTGTGACGGGGTGCGACCGTTTCTGGGCCGGCTGCAGCGCCGTGGCATTCAGGCAGGCCTGGTAACAGGCAATCTCTCACGGATCGGCTGGCACAAGATGCGCATGGCGGGCCTACGGGACTACTTCAGTTTTGGCGCGTTTGCCGAGATGGGGCGCACGCGTAGTGAACTGGCTGCTATGGCGATCGCCACGGCGCGGCGGCGCGGCTGGGTGCAAACCGATACGCCGATTTATCTGGTGGGCGACCACATGAATGACATTCGCGCCGCACGGGACAATGGCATTCGTATCATCAGTGTTACCACCGGGCCCATGACCCGCGACGAGTTGACGGCATTCTCACCAGATTTTTTGCTGGATGACATCCGGACCCTCCCTTCGGAGATAATAGAAATTTAGATGCTACTGATCCGCAACCTGGTGTGGGTGGCCATTGTGCTGCTTTGCGCCTGTGGGGGCAATGAGACGTCCCCGGCTAATGAAATCAAGCGCAAAGCAATCACAGGAGCCACTTTGATCGATGGCACGGGCCGATTGCCCATACCCAACGCACTGGTTGTGGTGGAGAACGACAAGATTCTCGTCGCGACGGGTTCCACCGGAATCACCATTCCCGAGGGTGCTGAGAAATTCGACGCCAGCGGGCTGTTCATCACACCATCCGAGGCTGGGGGCCGTCTCGAGTATGGCGCACCCGCGAACCTGTTCCTGATTCGCGGCAACCCGCTCGACAATCCGCTATTGCTGGGCAGCCCGACACGAGTCATGCGGGCTGGGGAATGGACGGATGCCAGAAAGAACTAAAGCCCCGTTGCCGCATCCTGCCGAAGACCCCGCCCAATCTCTATCCGTAAAACGCGCGGAGGTTGAGTTCCATAACTTCGCCAGCCTTGGCGAGCCCGAGCGCGCGGCGCGGGTTTATGCCGAAGAGAACGAACGGCGTGGCGCCATCATCAATGCGCTGCGCGACTTCATCGGCCCCATGACGCCGTTTCTTGAGATCGGCTCCAATGCCGGCCACTCCAGCTACATGCTCGTCAATCAGTATGGCGCCGAGGGCTATGCGCTTGATATCAGTGAAGACTCCCTGCGCTACGGCATCGCGCTCAAGGACCGCTGGAAGCTCGATAAAGGCCCGGTGTTAGTCGCCGGCGACGCGCTGCATCTGCCGTTCAAGGATGGCTCGCTGCGCATGGTGATGGCCTTCCAGATGCTGTCGCAGTTTATGGACATTGAGAGCGTATTCCTCGAGGTCAAGCGTGTGCTCGCGCCAGGGGGCATCTTCCTGTTTGCCGAGGAGCCGATGCGACGCCTGCTCACCGCGCGTCTGTATCGCTGTCCCTACTACGACACAATGAAGCCCTGGGAGCGCAAGCTCTATGACTGGGGTCTGCTGGGCTTTCTTGTCAAAGACGTCATCGGCGCGCATCAGGAAGAATCGTTCGGCATCCACCAGAACCATCGCATGTATCTGAGCGACTGGCATCATCTCATCCGCAAGCATTTTGTGGATCAGCGCTACCAGTTGTTTGTCCCCGAGCGTGGCTGGGCTGAGAAGGTTGTCAAGCGTGTCGCCATCCAACTGGATCCGCACAAGAGCGAGTGGCGTGCCGCGCGTTTGATGGGCGGCACATTGGCCGCTGTGTGTCGCAAGGAAGGTTCCTCGCCGGTCACCGCGCCGGGTGAGCATTTTGAGTCTTTGTTCCGCTGCCCGGATTGCTTTGGTGAACTGGCTCGCGACGAAGAGCAGGCTTTGAATTGCAAGTCCTGCAGTTATCGCGCGCCTCTGAATGATGGCGTTTACAACCTGCTGCCTTCGCATGACAAGCGTGAGTTGTATCCCGGTGATCGCGATGACATCGTCGACTTCTCGTTGCCCTCGCATGAGAAGCACCTCGGCCACGGCTGGCATGCGGTTGAGGGCGTCTACGGCAACAAATACCGCTGGATTGGCGCTCGCGCCTCCGCCTGGTTGACCAACGTCAAGGGCGGCGAACAACGATTGCGCCTGCGCGGCTTTGCCCCTGAGGCCATCTTTCAGGCCAGCCCGCGCCCCGTGGTGGAAGTCTTCGTCAACGGCCTGCCACTCAAAGCCTGGCCGCTCGATCGCAACGGGTTGTTCGCTCTTGAGGCCAACTTGCCCGCCTCCGAGCGCTATGAGCTCGACATCCGTGTGAGCCCGGTCTGGAAGGCTCCCAATGATGACCGCGAGCTGAGCGTCAACTTCGGCATGTTGCGGCTTATCCCACCGGAATAAGCGCGTAGGCGAAGATCGCCACAATCGTCCCCACCGCCACTGAGATCAGCCCCCATGCCTTGCGCTTGGGCAGGCCGAAGATCATGAACAAACCAGTGAGCGCGCTGAGGATGATCCACACGCAGGTGATGTCCATTACGGCTCGCCATACCCAACCCGTCGCCGCGCCCTTGTGCAGGTCGGCAATCGCGCCCACCCACCCGCGCTTTTCCAGATGCATCTCGCCTTTGCCCGTCTTGCGATCAATGCGCGCCTGCGCTCGTTGTCCGGGATGCAGCAACGTCACTTCGATCTCGTCTTCGCGCACCTCAAAGCGTTCCACCGTCAGGCGTACCGGTAGCGCCGCAATGATCTGCTCGCGTTGCGCGGCTTTGGCCGCGGCTGGGGTAATGCTGAAGCTGGTTTCGCTGGCGGTTGCCTCATCAAGGCCGAAGGATTCATGTGTGAGCTGAATGCCAGTGACCGCAAAGAACAGAAACAGCGCCAGGCCAAGCAGCGAAATATAGATGTGGAGCGTGCGGCTCCATTTGAGAAAGTCCTTCGCCCACGCGCTCAAGCTTTTTCGCCCCCCGGGCCATAGTGGATCTCAACGGCGTCAAACTCGCTATTGGCCTTAAGCGTAATGCTCGCGGGCGCGCCGCCGCACTGGATCAGGCCCGATTCTTTTGCGTAGCTGCCATGCTCGCGGTTTGACTCGACCGTGATGCGGTAGGAGCCGGCGGGCAGTGGCTTGCCTTCATCGTCCATGCCGTCCCATTGCAACTGGTAGCGACCCGGCGGTCGCGTAGCGCGGGTGACGCTGGCCCCGCCGCCGGCGCTGCCCGTCTTTTTCCACCACTCAAACAGGTCGGGCAGCCAGCGTCGACGCTCGGTCCACACCGTGATGTTGCGCACCACTTTGCCGCTCGCGTCTTCTGCCCACACGGCTACATAGGGGCGGCGTACGCGGTAGCCTTCGATCGCCTTGAGCGTGAGCGTGATGGTGACCTGATAGTGCTGTGGCCAGTTGCTCGCGGCCGTGGGGCGGATTGCCACAGGGCGCTCGGTGGCGCGAAAGCCGGCGGTGCGCCATGTCGTGCCGTCCTGCTCAACTGCGAGCGCGGCGGCGCCGGGCGTGCGAGCCACAAGGCGTTCGCCACTGGCACGATCGAGAACACACAGCGCGGTCGAAAGCGCGTTCGCCGTAACGGCATCGGGGGCGATTACCGTGGCGGCGCGAGCACCACAACCAGTCTTGCCCGTGCGCGGATCGACGATGTGCCCAGCGCCACGTTCGTAGGACCCACTGGTGGCAACGGCAGCCTGATTGAGGCGAATCGTCGACAGCGGCGTGGCGTTGTCATACCAGGCGAGCGGGTTGGTGACATCAACATCCCAATCACCAGCAGCGCGAATGTCGCCACCAATGTTGAGGAGGATCTTCGCGTGTCCACCTGACGCTGCCTGGGCGGCGGCAAAGGCACGGTCAAGGATCAGACTCTTGCCGAGTGCGTTGATATCGAGTTGGCCTCTGGGCGTGGCGCTGATCGCCCCCGCCGTTCGACGCTGCCACAGGTCATAGGTGTCGAGCAGTTCGACGAGCTCCATTGGCGGGGCAAAGGCCTTGCCTGACGCAAGCCAGCGGCTGGTGCTGCTGGTGGGATCGTAAGTGCTCAGGAGCGCACGAAGCCTCTCCACCTCATGCAAGGCGGCGTCAAATGCCGTCTGGCCGTGATGGCCTTCGACGACGAGCTCAAGCGTCGTGCCGAGTATGTTCTCGTGGCGAAAGGTCTCTACTGTGGGGGTGGCTGCGGCTGCGATGCCAGCCAGTGCGCTCTGCAGCCAGCTGCGACGCAGCATGTGTTTCGATGCGAACATGAGGTCCTCTTTTCGAATCGACGATCCACACGCGAAATGGCGTTACCGCAGCCGCCATCCTTTACTTGTCTTTTACAAAACGATGCCTTAATGCAAGCCACTGCACCTTGTAAAAGCTCATCTTCTCCCGTTGCTTGCGCCAACGAGCGCGCCACCAGCGCACCACTGGCAGGCCGCGCCATACCTCGTAGGCGGCGTCACGCCAGCGCATGATCTGGTCAAAAATCCACTTGCACCACGGGATGGTGAGCAGCGCTGGTCGCGTGAGTTGAAAGATGCGGCTGACGAGCGCGGTGCTCGTGACCTTGGCCATCACGATCGTCGCAAGGCCCAATGTGGCATGGCCGGTAGCCAGCCATTTGAGTGCCAGGATCTTGAAGGGGATCAGCACAAGGCTGGGGACAGCAAAGCAGGCCAGCGCTCCATATGGCGGCAGATTCCGCACGGCTTGTTCGATGTCGCGCAGCACCGGCAGCTTGCCAATGAGCGCGAAGACGGCGGCGAGCCGCCACTGGATTTCTTCCCACGCGATGACGATGGCGAGAACAAAGAGCAGTACGAACCGCACCGCCCTGCGCAGCCAGCGTCGCATCCGCTACGCCTTATGATCGAGCGGGCGCGTGGAATCAATCCCCAGCCAGCACAACGCGCCAATAAAGTATGCGGCAGCCGAGATGTAGAAGGTGATGGTGAAGTCGTTCCCCGTTTCCTTAAGAACATTGCCGATCACCACCGGGGCCACACCACCGGCAAAGTTGCCCATCATGTTCATGCTGCCTGAAAGCGTGCCGGCGAACTTGCCGCCGACGTCCATGCAGGTGTTCCATGCTGGAGGCATTACGAGGTCATTGCAGAAGCTCGCCATGGCAATTACGCCCACGATCATGAGGGGTTCTTTGATCTGCATGGCGACCAGCAGCAGGATGCCGGCCATGGTCATGCCAGAGACAGCGACGATCTTGCGCGCTCGTCGTGGGTCGCCGAGCATGCGGCCGAGCTTGGGCGTGACAAACCCACTGACCAGACAACCAATGCCACCGAGGAACAACGGCATACCGCTCAGGATCGCGCCGCCGGCCTTGAGATCGAAGTTCAGCGATTCCTTCAGGTAGGTGGGGAACCAGGTGATGTAGAAATACCAGCCGTAGCTCAGCATGAAATACTGCACCCACAACAGCCACACGCTGCCCGAGCCGGCAAAGCGGCCCCACGGCACGCTGCCGTGATCATCGGCCATCGAAACGCTGTCGCCGATGATGGCAAGCTCGCCCTCGTTGACTTTGGGATGATCTTTCGGATTATCGCGATACCAGAAGTAGAACACCCCGCACCACAGCACGCCGAGGCAGCCAAACAACTGGAAAGCCGTGCGCCAGTCGATCATGCGGAA
The DNA here is from genome assembly GCA_964494515.1 of uncultured Bryobacter sp. Classification (GTDB taxonomy): domain Bacteria; phylum Acidobacteriota; class Terriglobia; order Bryobacterales; family Bryobacteraceae; genus Bryobacter. Next base: position 9,710 of record CAZBTA010000047.1, on the reverse strand, counting down.
CAGGGCCGCCATCAGCACCGGTGTAAACGCCCCACCCCAGCGCGCGCTCATCCACACGATGCCCTGGGCGCGGCTTTTCTCCGCCGGTGGCAGCCAGGTGGAGAACGCCTTGGTGATGTTGGGGAAGGCTCCCGCTTCGCCCGCGCCAAACAGAATGCGGACAATGATGAGGTAGGTGTAGTTCATCGCCCAGCCGGTGGCGGCCGTAAAGAAGCTCCACCACAGCACAATGCGCGTCAGCACTTTGCGCGGGCCCATCTTGTCGCCCATCCAGCCACCCGGAATCTCAAACAGGGCATAAGCCCAGGCAAAGGCGGCCAGCACCCAGCCAAATTGCTCGGCACTCAGCCCGAGATCCTCGCGCATCTTCGGCCCGGCAAAGCTGATCGAGACGCGGTCAATGTAAGTGATGATCGAAAGAACGACGGCAAATACGATGACCCAGTGGCGCGTGGAACTTGGTTGCATACGAACTAGCCGAGACTATCACAGTCCTGGCGCGTCGAATCGCCAATCCAGGCAAGGTATTTCTTGAGCCCTCCTTCAATGGGCAGAACAATGCCTTCGGGCGTATCGTAGGGGTGCAGTTGCTCAAGAGCCGCAAGCGTTTCCGGGGCCAGTTGCGCGGTGGTCTTGATGAGCAGTAACAGTTCCGCGTCCGTGTGGATCTTACCTTCCCAGTGGTAGATGCTCTCAATGCCCGGCACGATGTTCACGCAGGCGGCCAGCTTACGCTCCACCAGCTCGCGCGCGAGCCTTTGGGCGGTGTCTCGATCGGGCGCCGTGCTGAGGACCAAAACATTCATTTGCCTTCTCGTTTCGATCAGTTTATAAACAAGATTAGCCTTATTTTCTGATGTTCCAATCCACACTCATTCGTCGCGCCGGGCTTGCCATCGCCATGCTGACCGTTAGCGTCTACGTCGTAGTCGCGCTACTCGGTCCCAACGGTGTTCCCGCGCTCCTGAAGCAGCGTGAGGATGTGAAGGCCCTCGAGGCCGAAAATGCCAATCTTGCGCGTGAGCGCGATGAGCTGAAGTACCGCGTTACGGCTCTCGAAAAGGATTCGCAAACCCAGGAGCTCGAAGTGCGCCGTCAGCTCGGCAAGGCCCGCAAGGGCGAGGTGATCATCAAGGTTGACCCGCCACAGCAGCAGCATTAATGCCATCGGCCGGCGCGCTTTCCTCGCGCTGCCCGCGGCGGCTTTGGCCGCCGGCTTGCCCCCTGTTCTGCTAAACCACTTCTACGCCACAGTGGACTCGCGCACCTACGCCGCCATTGAGGCCTCGGAATTTCTCAAAACTCACTTCGCCCCCTTTGAGAAGCGCACTACGGTGCGTAATGACAGCACATATTCAGGGCTCTACTTCTACGGCGACCAAACCTATTTCGAATTCTTTGAAGAGAACCAGGGCGACCGCAAACCGGGCGACGCTGGTGTCGCCCTCGGCATCGAGACTGCTGGTGGCTCGGAGGCGCTGCGCGAGGCATGGAACCAGCTGCGCCCCAGCATCATCACCACGGTCACGCGGCAACTCGAAGGCAAACCGGCCGACTGGTTTCGCATGACCAGCTTTGAGGAAACCCGCGCCCAATCGGCTGTCGAAGGCTTGCGACTGTTCTCGATGGAATACGTTGCGGGCTTTGCCGCGCGGTGGTATCCGCAGGGCGGGGAATCGATCAGCCAACGCGCGATTCTCAACGCCTACTGCGAAAAGTTGGGGCTCGGCCGCGTGCGGGCTGAAAGCTGGCTTGCCAATGTGGAACAGCTTGAAATCTCGAGCCCGCGCGAAAGCGTTGATGTACGCGTGCAGCAGTTGACGATGGCTGGCTGGAAGGTGGCGCTGATGAATGGTCGCGTGTCCGCCACCGGGCCGAATGCTCGCGTCATTTTTACGCACAGCGCGCGCCCGATCGGGGTGACGCGCATTACGTTCAAGCTCAAGGGCCAGCCCAAACCGCAACAGATCAGCATCGGCGCCACCCGTCTCGAGATCACACCGCGGCAGGCGATCTGGACGCTGCATCCTTGACGTCATTGCCCCTGCTGCGATATCAAGAGCAGGTGCTCAAGCTCATCTCGATTGTCATGTTGCTCGCCGCCGGCCTGGTCGCGGCATCACCGGAAGAAGAAGTGCGCGCCGCCGAGAAGGCGTGGATTGACGCCGTCGTCAAGCGTGACTATGCGGCCCTCGAGCGCATCTACACGCCAGACCTGCTCTATGCCCACTCCACCGGCAATCTCGAGAACCTCGAGGAATACATGACGCGCCTCAAGCAGGGCAAGCAGCGCTATGACACGATGACCTACGAAAAAACGAAGGTGACCGTTCATGGCAACGCCGTCGTTCATCATGGGATCGCCCGCTTTACGGGCAAGAACGACAACGGTGCCTTCAACGATCACCTCATGGTGATGCACTTCTGGGTAAAGAAGGGCAAAGACTGGCGGCTGGTAGCCCACCAGACCACGCGCATTCCCTAGTCGATGCGCACCGTCATCGAAGACGCATAGCGCGCTTCACCCGAGTTGGTGAGCGCCGCCTCGAGCACATACGTGCCCGGCGTTACGCCTTCAATAAAGATTTCCTGTTCCCAAACACGTTCGATGACGGTATCCACCGTCGTGCTGGGCAGAAACACACGGCCGTTGCTCCACTGCCAGACGAGCTTGCCGGCCTGGTCGAACAGCTTGAAGTCATACTGCTGGCTGCTCGAGTAGAGCAGGCGAATGGGGTCAGACTGGCGCGCCGATAGTCGCATGGTGACGCGCGTGCGGACTTCGCCGTTTTCCTGTCGCAGGTACGCCGACGGTAGCGAGACGTCAAAGAAGGCGCCGGCCTTGTCGCTGTAGGAGAAATTGCCGATTCGCGCTTCGGCGAGGTTGTAGGTGACAGGGCCCGCGATGGTCGAAACGGTGCGCTGCACGAGGCCGATGTTCTCGAGGTAGAGTTCGTCGGTGATTGCGTTGTCCGGGCAGCCGCCTTCGTAGGTCACCTTGAGGGCGGGCAGGTTGCGCCAGGTCGTACGCTTGGTCTCGACCGTTGCCCACTGCGGGCAGGCGCCGATCGGGGTGCGGTAGGGTTCGCCGGGCTGGCTGAAGCGCGTAAGTGCTTCAGGGAGTTCGGTTTCCATGTTCAGGAGGATCAGGTCGCCCTTGGCATCCAAACGAACCCAATCCGGTTGCACACGGTAACCGGTCAGACGGTAGTAGGCTTCGCCATTGTTGGCCAGCAGGTTCAAACCGACGCGGATCTCCTGCTTTGCGCCGCTGGCGCTGCGGAGAATCCACTGGTTACCGGGCGCCAGCGGAAAGAAGTCTGCGGCATTCAACAGGGAAGATGCCGCCAGAAGAGTCAAATACAGATACTTCATACACAAAACGCGCAATGAGACCGGGAGAAAGGCTCATTGCGCGTTCTGGGATGAAAAGGTTGAGCTGGGCCGAAGCGGCGGCTAGACCTTTTCCGGAACCACGAAGGGCTTGCGGTAATCCCGCTTCAGCATCTTGTCGGCTTCGGCATCGCCAACGAACTTCTCCTTCGTCGGGTCGAACGTCAACTGCCGACCGAGGCGGTAGGAGATGTTGCCGAGGTGGGCAAGGCCACTGGCCAGATGCGCGGTTTCCACCGGGCCGTTCTGGTCAGAAGTCTTGCGGCTGTAGACGGCCTTGATGAAGTTCTGATAGTGGTCGCCACCCGCCTTGCGCGCCGGCCCCTTCTCTTTCTTTTGGCCAAGGTAGGTCTCAAAGGTGTCGTAGCCCTTGATCACCATAAAGCCCTCGGTGCCGTAGAAGAGATTGCCCACGCTCGCGCCGGCTTCATCGTTCGTCATCCAGTGGCGCACTTCAAACTGGATCATCTTCTTTTCCTTCGGATAGTGGTAGAGCGAGGTCTGCACTTCCGGCGTTTCCTTGTCGTCGTCAAACGTAAACTTGCCGCCGAGCGAGGTGATCTTCTCCGGGAATGACTCGATGCCAAGGCCCCACATGCACATATCCGTCTCGTGGATGCCCTGATTGCCCACGTCGCCATTGCCCCACATCCAGTGCCAATGCCAGTTGTAATGCACGTGGCGGCGGCTGAACGGCACATGCTGCGCCGGGCCTTCCCACAGGTCGTAATCAAAGTTGGCGGGCACCGGCTCGGGCGTCTTGTGGCCAATCGACGGGCGATTGCGGAACACAAGGCCGCGCGACATGTAGACGTTGCCGATTACGCCCTTGCGCAGCAGCGAGACGGCTTCCTGCAGGGCTTCGCTCGAGCGCAACTGTACGCCGTGCTGCACGATGCGGTTGTACTTCTTGGCGGCTTCGACCAGCTTGCGGCCTTCGTAAATGTTGTGGCTGCCTGGCTTTTCAACGTAGACGTCTTTGCCGGCCTGGCAGGCCCAGATCGCCGCCAGCGCATGCCAGTGGTTGGGCGTCGCCACCGAGACGGCATCAACGTCCTTGTCCTCGAATACCTTGCGCAAGTCCTTGTAGGTCTTGATCTTCTTGTTGTATTTGGTTTCGAACTCGCCAGAGCGTTTGGTGAGCAGGTCGCCATCCGGATCGCAGATGCCGACGATCTCGGCGTCCTTCAAATTCATAAAGCCAGCGATATGGTCTTTACCGCGGCCATTCACCCCGAGCGTCACCACCCGAACCTTGTCGTTCGGCGACTTCGGAGCAGCGTTCACGAGGGGAGCGGCCATGGCTCCCATCAGAAACATGCGTCTTGAGCTCATTTTTCGGAGATTCCTTTGCGAAATATCCTATCACCGCTGTGAAATCACTGGCGCACTGAAATCTTTTGTATCACCGCTGAAATTCACTAATCAAAAATTTGATTCATGCCGATAAAAATTATTGCACCGACAGTATGTTTGGGCATATCTTTACAAGCGAGGCCAAGTACGCCATGCGCTCTCAGTTGACCGCAATCCTAGCACTCAGTGTGTGCACGCTCCCCGCGCTTTACGCGGATTCTCTCCCCAATTTGACCGTCCTCGTATCGGTGGACGGCAAAGCATCTGCCGCCGCTCTGGCGGAGATGAAGACTGAACTCAACGAAATCATGAAAGAGACGGGGCGCAAGCTCAACGTCCGCATGCGCTCAGAAGCCGCCCCCCACGAGGTGTTTGAAGAGGTCGTCCTCGTCAAGCTCAAGGGCAACTGCAAGATGGAACGCATGATCCCCTTCATGGACGAGCGCGGTCCGCTCGCCTGGACGCACGCCACCGATGGCGTCATCATGCCGTTTGCGGAAGTCTCCTGCAACCGTATTGCCAACGCAATCGCTGGCGCCATGTGGGGCGCCGAGCGCAAGCAGCCGGACAAGTACCTCGGCCGCGCACTGGGCCGCGTGCTTGCCCACGAGCTGTATCACATCCTCGGCAAAACTCACGAACATAACGAAGATGGCTCCCTTGCCAAGGAAGCCATCTCTGCCAAACAACTGATTGCTGACAAGCGAATCTCGTTCGATGTCCGCGATTTGAACCGGATGACGCCCTAGTCGGCGAACACCCGCGCAAACAACTTATCGATATTCTTCAACTGCCTGGCGGCGGAGAACGTTTCCTCCAACTTCTCCGCCGTCAGGTATTTTGTGACCTCGGCATCCGCGCTGACGGCGGCCTTGAAGCTCGTTCCCGATTCCCAGCACTGCATGGCGTGCGCCTGCACCAGCCGGTAAGCCGTCTCCCGCAACATCCCCGCCTCGGCCAGGTCGAGCAGCAACTGCCCGCTGAAGACAATGCCAAGCGTCGCGTTGAAATTGGCGAGCATGCGGTCTTCGTTCACCCGCAAGCCCTCCACCAGCCAAGTCGTCTTCGCCAGCAGATAGTCGGTGAGGATCGTCGAATCAGGCAGAATGACGCGCTCCACCGAGCTATGCGAGATGTCGCGCTCGTGCCACAGGGCGATGTTTTCAAACGCCGCCTGCAGATTGGAGCGGACAATGCGCGCCAGGCCGCAGATCTGCTCACAAACGATGGGGTTCTTTTTGTGCGGCATGGCGCTCGAACCCTTCTGGCCGGGGGCGAAGGGTTCTTCGGCTTCACGCACTTCAGTGCGCTGCAGGTGGCGCACTTCAAGGGCAATCTTTTCAAGCGTGGCGCAGATAAGCGCCAGCGCGGCCACGTAGTTGGCATGCAGATCGCGCGAGAGCACCTGGCTTGAGACCGGCGCGGCCTTGAGGCCAAGCGTTTCGCAGATCAGTTCTTCTGACTCGGGGCTCAAGTGCGCAAACGCGCCCACCGCGCCTGAGGTCTTGCCAACGCGAATCTCTTCGGCAGCGCGGGCAAAGCGCTCGGTGTTGCGCTTGAGCTCGTCGTAGAAATTGGCAAGCTTCAGGCCAAACGTAATCGGCTCGGCATGCACGCCGTGCGTACGGCCGATCTGGATCGTGTCCTTGTGCTGAAAGGCCCGCTTCTTGAGCGCGGCGAGCAGGTTGTCAAGGCCGGAGGCAATGATCGCGCTCGCCTGCTTGATCTGCAGCGCCTGCGCCGTGTCGACAACGTCGTTTGAGGTGAGTCCGTAGTGCAGCCAGCGGGAATGTTCGGCCTGACCTTTCTCCTTCATTGTCTCGGCCACGGCCGTGGTGAACGCGATGACGTCATGCTTGACCTCGCGCTCGATCTCGGCGATGCGTTCCACCACAAATCCGGCGTGCGTGCGCAGCGCCTGCGCGGCTTCCACCGGCACGAGCCCCAGGTGGGCGAGCGATTCGCTGGCGGCAAGTTCTACATCAAGCCAGCATTGATACTTGTTCTGTTCAGACCAGATGCGGCCCATCTCGGGGCGGGTATAGCGTTGGATCATTGCGAAAACCTAGATTTCAAAAATTGGGGACAACTGCCGCGGCTCCGATACCGTCAGGTCGAGTGAGGTAAGGCCGCGACGTGAGATTGCCTGCGCCGCCACCATGTGTGCCAGCGCGGGCAGATTGTTCTGTTCACTCAGGTGGCCGAGGACGAGCTTGCGCGTCCGTGGCGAAATGTCATCGAGAATGAACTGGCTCACCACATCGTTCGAGAGATGTCCGCGCCGGGACATCACGCGTTGCTTGAGGCTCCACGGATAAGGGCCCACCTTGAGCATCTCGAGATCGTGGTTCGATTCGAGCAGAATCAGTTCGCAATCCTGCAGGTGATACCGGATCGAATCGGGCATGTAGCCGAGATCGGTGCAGATTGCCACCTTGCGACCGTTCGAGCAAAACGAATAACCGACCGGGTCCTCGGCGTCATGGGGCAGGGAAAACGACTGCACCTCAAAAGTGCCGATGTTGAACTTCGCGCCGGCCTGGAAGGGCTGAAAGTAATCGGCCTCCTTGCCGGTCTCAAGCGCGGCGGCGGTGGGCTGCGTGAGGTAAACCGGTTTGGCCAGCTTCTTGGCTATGGCGGGCAGGCCGCTGACATGATCACAATGCTCGTGGGTGATCAGCACGGCGTCAATCTGCGCCGGGTCAACGCCATTGGACTCGAGACGGGCAAACGTCTCCTTGCGCGACAAGCCGCAATCGATCAGCAGATGGGTAAACCCATCGGTGATGTAAGCGGAATTGCCGGCGCTCGAACTCGCCAGGATCAGAAATCGAACAGGGAACAGCACTGAAGAGGGGTAGAAATGAAAGTCTAGCAGGAACGCGCGGCAAGGTAACCGGCTAGCGTCCGCTGCCCGCGCACAGGTGCAATGCAATCATTCGTGCCGACCGCGGCGAAAAACTCGAGCAGATCCGCAAGGCGGGGGTGAAACGGGCGCAACACCTTTGCCTCAAGCCGCATGATTGCCGCTGGCATTCGGGGCATCAACGCGTTGTCGCGACCCACGGCGCGAGCGAGCGCGAGATTGATCTCGCGCCGCGACAGCACCTGGGGTCCACCACATGGCAAGTCGGCGGGGCCACTTGCGACGCACCCGGCCACCAACTCCGCAACATCCTGCGGATCGATGGGATTGGTGCGCGCCGCCCCATTGCCGACCAATGGCAAAATGCCACTGCGAGCCATGGGCAGGAGATCTTCAAATGCGCTGAAGATCCCTGTGGGACGAACCACTGTTGCCTCCACTGGCGCGCGCCGCAGCGTGGCAACAAACTCTTCATGCGCTTTGACGTAAGCCGTCGCCGCGTAGGTTTCTTGTGTATGGACGCTCAAATAAACAAAACGGTAGGCGCCCGCGCGAATCGCTTCCCGCAGCAGTGCGCCGTTGATCACCGGGTCAATCGCCGCAAACGCGCGCCGGTCGCGATGGCCGAGCGCAACGCTCGCCCCCGCGCAAGAGATCACCACCTCGCATCCAGTGGCCAACCCATCGGCTGCGCCCGTCACGGTGAGGTCCCGGCCACTTGCCGGCACCACGTCGTGACCGGCCTCGCGCAGCAAGTTTGCCACACGACGCCCAACCACGCCTCCGGCGCCTGCCAGTAGGACCCTCATATCAATCCATGCGCAAAATCCCGCGCAAAAAGCTCACGTCGCGTTGAAAGATGGGGATCTCGCGGTCAACGATCCAGTCGCCAGTGTCATTGCGCCGCACGGCTCGGCCGCGTTTGAAGTCGGCCGGCTCCTTGGCCCAGTTGAGCCCTTTGGCATGTAGCAGGTCATGCTTCTCGGCCTCTGATTTGCCGAGCAACTCGGCATGAGAATAATGCGCCGAAGCCAGCATGTTCAAGCTGTTGGCCGAGGCGTCGAGTTGCCGCCAGATGAAGTACTTCTCCACTTCCTCAGGTTGGGCGATCACCAGCGCGCGGCAGTCGAACGTCGCCAGTTTCTCCGACGCAAATGCCCGCGCGAACGCGGCGGTAAACACGCTGGCCGCCACCGACACGATCTTCTGCAGATTGCCGTCAAACCACATCTGGTTCTTCTCGCCGTCGAGATCCGTCAACAGAAACGAGTACTCATCGCTTTGCCCGTAGGCGAACTTCGCCCCCATTGCGTCGCGGCAAACCGCCAGCGCCGCGGCGTCAAGCGCATCGGCCAGCGGACGGCAATAGGGCCGCTCAAGCCCGCGTGTGAACTGATGAAAGCTGCGCCCATCAATGCGCAGCACGATGTGTGTGCGTCTGGGCAGTTGCACGCGCAAGGCGTCTTCGTAATAGGTTTTGATGCGATCGCCGAGTTCGTCTTTCATGCGCTAGGGTGGTGAGGGATGCGTGTGGTGCTCGATACCAACATACTAATTTCCGCCTGCTGGAAGCCGGGCGGACTTGAGGAGTTGGTGTTGGAACGCGGTCTCGCCGGGGACTACCAACTGGTGGCGAGCCCGGTCGTTTGGGCTGAGTACGAAGAAGTGCTGCGCCGGCCCAAGTTTGCCAGGCTAGCCGAACGTGTCGATCTGCTGCTCACTCGTCTGCGTCCCGTCGTTGAAATGGTTGATCCCACCACGCCCGTCACACTGGCAACTGATCCTGATGACAACTGCATTCTCGAGGCGGCCCTTGCCGCAGGGGCCGATTATGTCGTCACTGGTAACCTGCGCGATTTTCCGTCTGCAATGGAAAAGGCGCGCATTGTGAATGCGCGCCTTTTTCTGGATGCGATTGGTCAGGCCTAGTTCAGATTCACGCTTTCGGCTGTGCCGTAGTACAAGCCGTTAAACAGGAACTTGAAAGTGCCATGCGGCTGCGCGCGGAAAGTGACTTCGGGCCCGTAGAGGAAGAGCTTGCCTTCGCCCACCTTGGCCTCGGCCACTGCCACGCCGCCATCGAGATAATGCTGAC